>JBDUUL010000003.1 GCA_039938515.1 Nitrososphaera sp.
GTACCTTGGAGTCAAAGGTGCCGTCCGCTGTTCCGGTTGTACCGTCACCGGATGTCACCGTGTGTATTGCAGTGTCTGTGTTGGTCCATGTTACCTTGTCACCTACCTTGACGCTGATTGGGTTTGGCGAGAATGCCTTGTCACCCAGGTTCTGGGCGCCCGGCATTATGCTCACTGCATTGCCCGATGTGCTGGTCATGTTGCCCCCTGTGCTGCCGGTAGAGTTGCTGCCGCTTGTCATGTTGCTGCCGCTAGTGCTGCCGGTAGAGTTGCTGCCGCCTGACATCATCATGTTGCCGTTCATGCCGGTCATGTTCGCTGCCATTCCGTTGCTGACCTGGTCGCTGCCCTTAGGTGGAACTGCGGTTCCGACTGGTTGATCACCATTCGTCGAAGCTGGGTCGGCCACTACTGCAAACGCAGCGCCCTTGAGCACGTGCGACATGTTGTGGTCAACGCCTACGTACACGCCCGGATCTGGGAATGTTGCCTCGATTACTGATGCGGAGCCCGGTGGAATGGTCCATGTCTCGTCGTTCTTGACGACAGTACCATAGCGGTTCATGACAGAGCCGTCCTTGACGCTAAGCTGGCCTGCGATGAAGTGGAACGCGACATAGCTGTCTGTACCTGGGTTGACGACATACCATCTTGTCAGTTCACCCGGCTTGACTTTGAAGACTTGGGCGTTTGGATTCAGTACGATCTTGGACACCGTTCCGATGGCCGGAACGTACTTGTGTGCCATACCGTTGGTAAGGATAAGGTCTGGTTGCTCGTTGACTAGTTTGCCTACGTCAAATGATCCAACCTTGCCGCCTGTGCCCTTGAAGAGACCCTGGTCTGCATTGTTGTAGAGGTCACTGAATACCATGTAGAATTCCTTTGCTGGTGCCTCGTTTGCTGGGTGCACTACGATTCCGCCATACATGCCGTTTGCCATGTGCTCCCATACGCCGTTGAGGCCGTCAGCACCGCAGTGATATAGGAATGCTCCCGAGCTTACTGCATCAAGTTCCCATGTCTTGCTCTGATTTGGCTTTACAGACCCAGAGAGAGCATGAGTTGGACCGACGCCTGCGTGGAAGTCAAGACTGTGAATGTTCTTGCCCTCGTTCTTGAGGGTAATCATCAACTTGTCTCCTTGGTCTACTGCAATTACTGGTCCGGGGATTGTGCCATTAAAAGTCATGGCGTTGTACATGATGCCGCCAGGGTGCAGAATGTTATCTGGAGCTACCTGTACTGGTCTCTCAATTGCGATCAGAGTCACACTCTTTGTCTTGCCGGTCATCTGCTGTGCTTGCGCGACGAAACCCAGTCCCCCGCCGAGCGAGAGGACTGCAACGCCAGCAAGCAGGATGCCTGCTAAGACACCTGCAATGACTGTCTTATTCATTAGCCCGAGAGACGGACAACCCGTATTAAACTATTTTCTTTTCGACTAAGAAAGCCTCTTGAATTTAGTACTAGTAGTTGATTCTAGTAGGTTTCTCACGTTTTCGCCTGAATGCAAGAAAAAAAGTTTTTCTTACCGAGAAGCCAATCAACAACCCATTGCAGTTCTTTGGCAACAGGGAGCCACTGTATTGCGTCCTGTGCAAAAAGGAGCTCAAACACAAGTACAAGCCCGGGAAGGACTGGGGGATAGAGGGTTTCCTGTGCGCAGATTGTCATATAGAAAAGACCAAGGAGTTCATGCTCAAAGAACAGGAAGTCCAGCCGGAGTTGTGCGCGCTCTGCAGGCAAGAGATAGAAGAAGGTACCGGCAAGAAAGCTCGGTGGCAGTGGAATCTGGATGCAGGTGCAGTTGTGTGTGATTCGTGCTTCGATTCCAAAGAGTCCGAATATGAAAAGGCTGTCAACTATTGCTCCGTATGCAACGTCAAGATGGGTTTTGTCCGTTACAATCCCAAACCCGCCTGGAAGCTCAAGGGCCAGCTTTGCAGGAAATGCTGGGATCAGAGAAACAGCACAAAGTGAGATGGGTAATGGGTCTTTTCGGTAGGTCGCACACCTGTCAAAAGTGCGGCAGAAAATTTGGCAAAATCGAGGACTTGATGCAGCATCAACAGGTAATTCATGAATCAAAGTATTACGAGTGCCGGCAGTGCAACAAGTCGTTTGAGGGCATGGAACAGATGCGCGACCATGCCAAAAAGTTTCACTCTTACAACAAAATGAAAGATAAGAACGGCTGAGCCGTCAGAGTGGGACATTCATGGCTAGAAGTCGATGTACCATCAAGGAGCGGAAACTAGCCCCAGACAACGACCAAGCATGAAAAATTACTAAATCGCTTTGAGTTGCTTGACTATCGGGGGCCGCGACTTGCGAAATACTCTAAAGCCGCAAATGCACTTTATCTCAGGCAGCCTTGAAAGCTCCTCCACGGTCACTGGAGTTCCGCATCTCATGCACTCATAGGTCACAGCGCCGCCAGCAGTAGAGGTTTCTCCGGATTCGGCCATATAGCTTTTAAACTCATTCATGCCCCAAATTTTAATCTTTAAGCAGTGTGTGCCGTTTATTGTGTCTGATAGCCGATTGCGCGGCCGCGACTATTGCGATCGGAATCCGGTGTGCCGACGCGCTTACGTAGTCAAGACCGGCTGAGCTGCAAAACTCGATTGATTTGGGGTCGCCGCCGTGTTCGCCGCATATTCCGATTGGTATGTCCTTCTTGATGCTCCGGGCAAGCTGAACTGCCAGCTTCATGAGGCCGCCTACTCCCTTTTGGTCGAGGGTTTGAAACGGGTTTGCTGTAATAACCCCCTTGTCGATGTACTGGGGAAGGAATTTGCCCTCTGCGTCCTCACGGCTGAAGCTAAAAGTAGACTGTGTGAGGTCGTTTGTACCGAAACTGAGAAAGTCGACCATCTGCGTGATTTCGTCGGCGATAAAACACGCCCTCACAACTTCAATCATGCTTCCAAACGCAATCCGCAGTTTCATTCCGTGTTTGTTTTCAACCTCTCGCTTTGTAGTCTCAAAAACCTGCTTGACCACCGACAGCTCCTCAACAAGGCTAATCTGTGGTACCATTATTTCGGCGTCGACAGGAACTCCTTCAAGCTCAAGCTCCACCGCGGCCTCACAAACTGCTCTTATCTGGCTTTCATAAATTTCAGGAAAAGAGATCCCCATCCTAACGCCGCGGTGTCCAAGCATCGGATTCACCTCGGACAATTCGTGTGCCCTGTGCAGGATGTTCTCTAGTTCGCGAATCCGCGATTCAGGCGAACCAGACGACTTTAACTCAAAAATCTGCTGGAGTAGTTCTTCTTCTTCGGGAAGGAATTCGTGGAGCGGAGGGTCGAGCAGCCGAATTGTGACAGGCAGCCCGCTCATCTCGGTAAAGATTGCCTTAAAGTCAGCCTTTTGCAGCGGCTCAAGCTGTGCCAGAGCCTTTCTCTTCTCTTCCAAGTTCTCCGCCATTATCATCTTTACAAATAGCGGAGCCCTGTCGTGCTGATTGAACATGCGTTCGGTCCTGCAGAGTCCGATACCTTCCGCGCCGTATTTCTTTGCAAGTGCCGCGCTTTCAGGCGTGTCAGCATTGGCCCTTATCTTGATTCCTTTCATTTCAGAGGACCACAGAAGGATCTCGTTAAATTCGGGCGGCGTTTCTGATTCTACAGTAGGAACTTCACCGGCGTAAATTTTTCCCGTCGAACCGTCGATGGTTATCTTTTGCCCCTCGGCTATTGAATTGACTCCGGCCTGTCCATCGTCATACAGGAGCAAAGATTTGTCAAAGTTGATTTCTATTTGCGTGCAGCCAACGACGCACGGCTTGCCCATGCCGCGCGCAAGCACGGCCGCGTGTGAGGTCTTGCCGCCTCTTCCCGTAAGTATTCCGGCAGACTGAAAAAATGCTGGCACATCGTCGGGCTTGGTTTCCTCGCGCACAAGTATCACCTTCTCACCTTTTCGCCCAAGTTGCTCTGCCTTGCCGACGTCAAAAATCACCACGCCGCTCGCGACTCCTGGCGATGCGCCCACTCCGACTGCAAATGGTCTGAATTCGCTGCCTCCTTCTGAAGATGCTGAAAGTCGGGAATACAGGACTTGTTCAAGGCCTTCGGGATCTATGCGCTCAAGCGCCGCCGCCCTTGAAATCAGTCCCTCGTGGAAAAGATCGACAGAGGTCTTTAGACTCGCAACCGCATTCATGCGCGCCTTTCGGGTCTGAAGGACGTAGAGCCGACCGCGCTCTATGGTAAATTCTACGTCCTGTGGTTCTCGAAAGTGCGCCTCAAGTTTCTCGCATACCTTTCGAAGCTCAGCGAAAACCGGCGGCATTTCCCGCTCAAGCGAATCTATATGGCTCGGGTTGACCTTTCCGGACACGACGTCCTCGCCCTGAGCATTTAGGAGGTAATCACCATAGAGTTTCTTTTCGCCGCTTTCCGGATTTCGTGTAAACACCACTCCCGTCCCGCTGTCGTTTCCCATATTTCCAAACACCATTGCGACAACTGAGACTGCAGTACCGTTAGCCGTTGCGGGGGTGATTCCATACTGCCGCCGAAACTCTATTGCTCTCTTGCCCATCCAGGACTTGAAAACCGAGTCTATTGCCGTCTCAAGCTGCCTGTACGGGTCTTCCGGAAAACCCCTGCTGGTGCGATTGCAGATAGACTTGAAGGAAGTTGAGATGCTTCGAAGAACCTCGGGGTCTGACAGGTCCTTGCCTGCAAGGATTGACTCGAATTTCCGATCTTCTATCCCTAGAACTATCTTTCCGTACATCTGAAGAAGCCTCCGGTAGACGTCGTACGCAAAACGGGAATCGCCGCTGCCCTTGGCAAGTGCAACCACCAGCTCTTCGTTTAGCCCGAGATTGAGGACAGTGTCGAGCATCCCGGGCATTGATGCGGCCGAGCCTGACCTGACTGAGACAAGGAGGGGCTCGTTCGGGCCCCCGAACCTGCGTCCCGTAATGCTTTCGAGGCGTTTCATTGACTTGCGCACCTCATCCATCAGGCCGTCCGGCAGCCGTCTTCCAGCTTCGTAATACTTTTCACATATTTCGGTGGTTATCGTAAAACCTGCAGGGACTGGCAGCCCGAGCTTTGTCATTTCTGCAAGTCCGACCCCCTTGCCCCCAAGGAGCCTTCGGCCCGCGGAAACATGCTCATCGAAAAAGTAGATGGGCTTTAGGACCTCACGGCTGGCGCTGCTCTCTTCCATAGACAAGATCTTTTCGCCACGGCTTAAAACGTTGTGCATGAGAAGCTCCGTAGTTGTAGGGCGATAGTTTCAAATCATTGCAGGCAGTGGCAGTCATGAGGTCAGGCGTTAGCTCTGGCAGATATTGCAGGCATACCCATCCCATCGCTACTTCATGTCCTAGATCTCTTTGGTACAATGGCCTTTGCGGTCACCGGCGCGTTCAAGGCAATTGAGCACAGGGCGGATATTGTGGGCATCATTATCCTTGCAACCATCACGGGGGTAGCCGGAGGCGTCATTCGCGACCTTACTTTCGGGAGGGTGCCGCCCTTGGCCATAACTGACCCACTTTACATAATCATAACCGCATCATCAGCAATCGCGCTATTTTTCCTCTACAAGCGAGCCAGAGTGCACTGGAACCTGTTTATCAAGTTCGACGCCATCGGGCTTGGCGTCTTTACGGTGATCGGTGCGACGATTGCCTACAACATGTGGCACATGAACTTGCTCCTCATGGTGTTTGGAGGGGTGATAACAGCGGTCGGCGGCGGCATACTGCGCGACGTGTTTGTAAACGAAATTCCAATAGTATTTGTCAAGGAACTCTATGCTTCGGCCAGTTTCGTTGGCGTGCTTTTTCTCTACGCGCTTCTCGCCCTCGGAATAGGAATCGAAGCCGCCGCTATTCCGGTCGTAGTTTCCGTAACGGCATTAAGATTGCTCGCGATAAAGTACAACTGGAACCTGCCAAGAGCCAGATAAATCGGCCTATTCCATGCCTTGCGCGAACTCCAGAATCTTATCGTGCCATGAGCGGGCCTTTATCACCCCGCTTGCGACCAGTATTCCCCGGGACCCGAGCTCTATGGCTCGAGCCACGTCGCTCTTGTCAGTTATGCCCGCCCCGCAAATCACCTTGCTTTTTGAACCCCGCGCAGCATCAACCGAATCGGATATTATTTTCGGGTTCTCCTTCGAAACTGCCTTGCCGCTTCCGATAAGTTCTGGAGGCTCTATCGCGATAAAGTCGGGGTTCAGCCGCGAGATGTGCCTCACTTCCTCCGGCGTTCTGGCGCAAACTATTGAACTCATGCCGAGTTCGCCCATCTGTCCTATAAGATCCTCTATCGCCCCTTGTTCAATGCGGTGCTCGCTATGGTTCAGAAGCGAGCCAGCAGCTCCGAAGGACTTTGTGATTTTCGGCACGCAAAAACCTGTGCTGGCGCCAAGAGATGCTGCGTCAACGTGCTGCGCTATCACGGGTATCGCCACTGACCTGCACACAAGGGCAAGCGAGGCGATTGGGGGTGCAAGGACAATCTCGCAACTCGTTTCGTGCGAAACCTTCTCCGCAGCCTTTGCGAGCTCTAGCGTAGCCTGGCCGGAGATTTCTTCATAGTTCTTGAAGTTGATAATGAGCGGCCGGTTCAAGAGCGCTTTCCTTTGCCGGCGTCCTTCTTATCGGCCCGTGAAGGCTTTTCAACCTCGGCGACGTCCCTGAACTTGGATTCAAGCTTGCTCATCCTTGCCTGGTAGCCCTTGTTGTACTCCAGCTCCTCTGGTATGAGAGTGGCAGGGTGTATGAAGCCCTGGTTGCGCATAATCATTGCCCGCTCTGAAGCTCGGATTCTTTGGAGCTCCCAGTCGTCGGTACCAAACCCGTCGTGCGGTCCGGTCAATTTCCCGTTGTGCATGCTAAACAAAAGGCACGATACGATTGGGATGGAGTAGTTCAGGCTGGCAGCCGAGTTTAGCTTGACAGGCATCAGGGGCATGTGATGGCTGCCTCGCGTGTTCCCGGCAACGTAGTGAGGTTCGTTGAAGGCACTGCCGGCCTCTTCAGTGGCCGGAAAGTTCTTTTGCGTTCGCACTATGGCGATGGGGTCGTCCTTTCCGACGTACGTCCCTGCAATATTGTGCAGCCTGTCTGTTGATGCCGAAACAATCTGTTCGCCGTCAGTGGCAAGGACAGAGTGAACCACGTACCTGCCGGGGTACATGAGCGCAGCTTCAAGCTCCGCCTTGTCGCCCCACATCTTCAGATCCGCAATCTTGCCAGTCATTACGTCCATTATCCTGAAAATAACCCCCTCGGCGAGTTTTTCGTTTATCAAAAGACCCGTGTTGCTGCGAGCGTCGACGAACATGCGCCACAGTGGAAAATTAAATGCTCCCGGCTCCGTCTTGTCGGCGGCAAAGATGCAAAACACCTCGCTTGGGCGCTCCTCCATCTCTATCTCGGCGACGCCCGGGCCCATTCCCTTGACGTTGCCTGAAAACGAATCCTTCAGGAGGTCTTGGCCAGCGCCGTAGAGGCCCTGTTCCTTGGCGACTCGTGTCCCCTCAGTAAATGCGTCCCAGGCCAGCTTGTGGATTTTCTCGTTGTCCTCTCCCTGCGTGTGAGTCATGATAATGTGTATGTCGTCGCCGGTAAAACCAACGTAATAGTCAATGAGAAGGCCCTTTGCGTTCTTTGCCACAAAGTTCCTAACCGTGCTCACCAGTTCATCGCTTGGTCTAGTATGGCCGCCGATTCCTCCAATGTCTGCCTTGATCGCGCTGAGAGTAACTCGCATGTGCAAAAAAACAATGACCTTGGCTTAAAACTCTTGCGATGTAATGCTACGTCAGCAAAATGGTTGCGCTGGTTCGGTGAGACAACCCAGAATTCCTGTCCAGTCGATTGTCTGTCGGTTCTAGATATGTTGATGCGGTATTCTTACGCTAATCGACATGCCGATCCTATGAGAATCAGTCAGACTTTGCAGTTATTTGTACGCGGATTTACATTGGAACCTGTCAGACCGATGATGGCATCAGGTCGACACGAACGGGCTCGGGACAAAGGCCGTTCCATACCTCTGACGGTTTGTGAGGCTTTATATAACAACAGGTAACAGCATGCATGACTTTGCGCAAGTGCGCAAGGTCTTGAAACGAACTGACAAAAGTACTGTGAGGCCATGAAGTCTAATCTCCGCTGCAAGTCACACCAACACTTGGCTTAATGAACTCCTTGTGTGCAGTGGCAATGAGCAGGATTTGCTCAAGAATTAGCCTGCAAGGAAGGAAAAATCGGTCTCAAAATTTTTCATTTTCTTGTGCAATTGCCCGGTCAAATGAGAAATTTCCCCGCGACGTAATTCCACTTCGACTATGGCGAAATACAAATAAAGCCCATGACGTGTCCATGCTCTATGAGCGCCAGCAAGAAACCACACATGAACTTGGTGGTTACGGGTCATGTTGATAATGGTAAATCCACTACTGTGGGTCACCTTATGGTTGACATGGGAGTAATCGACCAGAGGACCATTGACGCATTCGCAAAAGAGTCTGAAGCAACCGGAAAAGGTGATACTTTCAAGTATGCATGGGTACTTGATAGCATCAAGGACGAAAGGGAAAGAGGTATCACCATCGATCTTGCATTTCAAAAGTTTGAAACTCCAAAGTACTTTTACACTCTAATTGACGCACCGGGCCACAGAGACTTTATCAAGAACATGATCACAGGCGCGTCTGAGGCAGACGCAGCCATTCTTGTGGTTTCCGTCAAGCCAGGTGAGATGGAGGCCGCAACCGAACCAGGCGGACAGGCAAGAGAGCACGCATTCCTTGCAAGAACACTTGGAGTTGGCCAGCTGGTCGTTGCGCTCAACAAGATGGATGATGCGAACTACCAAGAAGCCCGCTACAAGGAAGTGAAGGACCACGTTGAGAAAATGCTCAAGATGGTAGGATACAACACTGCCAAAATCAACTTTATACCGATCTCAGGCTGGAAGGGAGACAACCTTGTCAAACGTTCCGACAAAATGGCATGGTACAAGGGACCGACGCTTGCTGAGGCTCTTGACATGTTCGACCCGCCAGAAAAGCCGATAGGCAAGCCGTTGAGAATCCCGGTCCAGGATGTTTACTCTATTACTGGTGTAGGCACTGTTCCTGTAGGCAGGGTTGAAACCGGCAAAATGAAGTCGGGCGATAAGGTCGTCGTAATGCCGTCCGGCGCGGTAGGCGAGGTCAAGTCAATTGAGACACACCACACGCAGATGGAAACCGCAGAGGCCGGCGACAACATCGGCTTTAACCTAAGAGGCGTAGACAAGAAGGCCATCAAGCGCGGCGACATTATTGGCGCAGCCGACAATCCGCCGACCGCAGCGAAGGAGTTTGAGGCAAGGATTATCATCATCCACCACCCAACCGCATTGGCGCCAGGGTACACACCCGTCCTTCACGCTCACACTGCTCAGGTGGCAGCTACGATATCAGAGTTCAAGGCAAAACTGGACCCGAGAACCGGTGCTACTACGGAGGAAAACCCCAAGTTCCTAAAGACAGGCGATGCCGCTATTGTAAAGATAAAGCCTGTCCGCCCGCTAGCAATCGAAACTTTCAAGGACTTTCCAGAGATTGGCAGATTTGCACTGCGCGACATGGGAACTACCATTGCTGCGGGCGTGGTGCTGAATGTTACCGACAAGTACGACCCGAACAAAAAGTAAGTGAAAGATAGTGCCGCAAGCAGCTAGAATAAAGCTTACAAGTACTAACCTGCTGACGCTGGAAAGCGTCTGCACCGAGATTCGAGGGATGGGCGAAAAGAGCGGGATTAAACTCAAGGGCCCGCATCCTTTGCCTACAAAAAAGCTCAAGATCGTCACGCGCAAGTCTCCCTGCGGGCAGGGGACAAACACCTATGACAAGTATGAGATGCGCATCCACAGGCGCGTCATTGACGTCGGCGCGGATGACAGGGCCATCAGGCAGCTGATGAGGCTCAAGATTCCAGACGACGTCTATATCGAAGTGTCACTCACGCAGTGACAAGCCTTCATTTTCTCACCAGTTTGCGATAGGCAAGTCTCGGAACTCGAATCTTCTCACCTGTTTCCCCACGAATAATTTTCGCAAGAATTTCCAGCCCCGTAACTGTCCTTGGACCAGGCTTGCTAAAGTACGAGTTGGCGTCAACTGCATAGACTTCGCCGTCCCTGACTGCCCTCAGCGAGTTCCAGCCTTCAATTTTTTCAAATACCGCTGCCTCGTGAATCGTTCGTTCCAGCCCAAACCCGCACGGCATCAGGATAATCTTGTCAGGGTCAAACTGGGCGATTTCCGCGACAGTCGTGCGCCTTGACCGGTCTCCGGTGCGGCTCAGTCCATTGATTCCTCCAGCCAGTTCGACCATCTGTGGAACCCAGTGTCCAGCCGTGAAGAGCGGATTTAGCCATTCAAGGCAAGCAACCCGGGGTTTAGACCTAGGGGCATTTCTGCGGATCCGGGCAATTCTGCTCCCCAGGCTCTTGATGACCTCGCGTGCCTCCTTGGCCCTGTTGACAGCAACAGCGATCTGGCGAATGTTTTGAATAACGTCGTCAAAGCTGTGGGGATCGAGAATCAGGATTTGCGGCCTCTGGCCGAGTTTGTGGACCGCTTGCGCCACTACCTTTGCAAACGGTGAGCAGACCTCGCATATGCTCTGGGCAATTACCAGGTCGGGCTGGGCGTCGCTCAGGGCAGCGATATCGACCTTGAAGATGTCCCTGTCCGAGCGGAGAAGCTCGCCTATCTTGCTGTCAATCGCGGCGCTGTCAAGGCCCTTAACATCAAAGGCCACCTGCACCAGCCTTGGCTTATATCGAGCCTGTTTTGGGTAATCGCATTCGTGGGTGACGCCGACAAGATTCCGACCAGCTCCAAGAAGATAGAGCGTTTCGGTGGCGCTGGGCAGGAAAGAAACGACTCTCAACGCTTTCTAGCAGAATTCCTGTGCTTAAAAATCATTGTCGGGTCAATAAGGCGCTGTCTTTGACGACTGATTGAACAAAATCCTTGAAAGGCTTTTCTTTGCCCAAAGCATTACATCGCTTGATGGCAATTTTTCGCCGCGGCTTCAGACCTAGCTGCACGGTTGTTATGCATGCCCTGATTATTTTGATCGTTGGAGGTAGTGTTGGAACAATGTCGCAAGTAACTCTACGTAACGCCTTTGCAGCATCGGACGAGCAAATAGTCTTGGAAGGTCTGAGTGACCAGGGCACTTTCAAGGTGGAGCTTCACTGGCTGACTAGTGGTATCGGCAAGCCAAACTCGTTCAACATCGTATTCCGAGATAATGATACCAATACAGTCATTGAGGCGGTGAGGTACAATTGGGATGTCTCCGGCCCTGACCTTCAACAATCCACCAACCATAGAACAAATCAGACATCAGGCTCTCAGCCGGTCACATTCCCAGCGAGCGGTTCCTACACTGTCAGGATATCAGATATTGAAGGTCTAGGCGAGGGAATTGCGTTTCATATCGAGGTGGTTCCGGAAATGCAGAATACTGTAATTCCTTGGGTATTGGTGTTGGGATTGATTGCTCCGGTATTAATTGCAAAAAGATGAAATGGATATCTATTTAGACGACGTATTGACAGTTAGGTGAAGAAATGAAAGCTGGTGTGTTTGCAGTTCTAGTCGTGCTCTTGGCAGCCGTGCCAGTGCTGACGCTCCACGCTGTTTTTGCGCAGCAGTCAGCTCCGATGGTTCAAAGCGGGAACAAGATCGACGTAAAGATGCAGCAGGTCCAGTCGGGCGACAAGAGCTACAAGTTCGTGGTAACATTCCTTCAGCCCAAGACACAGAACGTCCAAGTGCACATTGACTATGATGTTGCAATATTGCAAAATGGCAACGTGGTTTTTGACGCTGCGAAAAGCACCAACCAGAACCTACTGCATACGGCAGAAGGAAACGTGACTATCCCCTACACGTTTACAGACGGAGGGACATATCAGGTCCGCGTTCAGGTATTTGGCATAGTATTCAATCCTATTACTCCGGAGACCTTTAACTATGATGTGACGGTTACGCCAGAGTTCTCAAGCGGAATTGTGATGGTAGCCGCGGCAGGAGTTGTGGGCCTGGTGGTAGTTATTTCGAACAAGCTAAAGCACGAGTAGCGTAAACATCTTCGAACAAAGCAGGTGAGAGGGGACGCATCCCCCTAATTTCTGTTAGCGGTGCATTAGGATGACATGCTGTTTACAACGCTTTCAAACGAGGAGTAAGGCTGAGCGCCCACCAACTTCACCGGCTGTTTTCCGTCTGCCAGCACCACGAAAGTCGGGGTAGCATCCAAGCCCAGCTGGTCAGCCAGACTGTGATTGGTTTGAACGGCAGAAATGTACTTTTGAGAATCAAGGCAGCTTGTGAACTGGTCAATATTCTGAACGCCTACGTCCGAGGCCACCTGCTTCAAAAGTGACTCTGAAATCCATTCCGTTCCTTCAGGTTTCTGGATGTTATACAACTGATCGTGATAAGCCCAAAACTTGCCTTGGTCCCCTGCGCAGTATGCAGCCTCGGAAGCCATTGTAGAACCCATCGTTGGCTTGTAAACATAGTCATTAATGTTAAAGTCCTTGAACATGAACTTGGCCTTTCCCGTATTCACAAGATCCGAGATTACCTGATCCTGAGTATTCTTGTGAAATATCCCGCATGAGTTGCACTGATAATCACCGAACTCGACAATTGTTACCTTCGGGTCACCACTCGTAGTCCGCGTCTGCAAAGCATATGCGTTGGGCGTAGTAGGGGTCAAAATCTGCTGGATAATGGCGGCAGGGTTTGTTGACTCTGAAGAGGCAGAAGGCTTTGTCGATCCCGCACCCTGTGAAAGTGCAGCAAACGCGACAATAGCGATCACAACTCCCGCAACACCAACCATGACCAATTTTGCCGGGCCGCCGCTCTTGCCCAAACCGCCCTTGCGCTCAGAGGAAGTAGCTCGTCTTTTTGCCAATTAGTTAAATCACCACTATGATTTGATTTGGAGCATATAAACAATAACGTTCATTTCATGGCTCTTGTGCTTCGAGGCAACTCACAGACTCTAAATTATTCGACAACTAACTACATACCCCTCGATGTTCACGGTGGATATGAAGCGAGAATGGCGCCTCAAAGTATTCACGAAAACGCCACAAAGCCGGTCGGAATATAAGAGCGCTAAGCAAAAACAGTTTTACCGCGCTAATGGCTAGCAGAACCACCATAGTACTTGCCGTGCTGTTGATTTCGATATGCGCTGTCTCCATAGACAGCAAGCTTCACATGTCTGCGGCCCATTTTGACCAGCCGATTATCAGGTATGCTTACGCCGATCCCATCCAGAATGCACGCACCGAGCGGATCGGAAATTACGAATTTCAAATGACCACGCAGCCGAAAGATCCGCTGCAGGGCACTCCAACGACTTTGGTCTTCAGGGTCGGTACCGTCGACGGAACGGACTTAATTGACGTTCCAATTGTTCTGAGGATTGCAGACAGTGATGGCAATCTGATCCAAAAAACAAACCCCATAGTCCTGCCTTCAGGACATTACTCATACCAAGTCACGTTTGACAAGCCGGGCCGCAAGACCATTTATGTTGATTTAACGGATAATGCCTATACCGGACAGACGCTGACGTTTACCTTCTTTACCAATGTTGCTTCACCTTATGACTTTCTGTACTTTTTGCTGCCGGCAGTTGCAGCGGCCGTCGCAGCCTTCTTTGTGGTAAGGTACATCGCGAACCGAAACAAGAGGCTGAAAAATGCGGATGCGATATAGAAACTAGAGGGAAGACTCGCCTTCCGCATTATGTCGGCAAAGTTTTTCCCGTCATTATAAACATCTCGTCCGTTTTCACCTTGGCTTTTATGGACTTTGCAGGCACGCCAGCGACAACATCTCCGTCCGGGACATCCGCTATGACGCATGCGCCGGCAGCAACAAGTACGTTATCCCCAAGCGTCACGTGGTTCTTCAGGGTGGAATTAAGTCCGGTCCAGCAGGATCGTCCAAGCGTTGTGCTTCCTCCGATTATTGTACCTGCGGCAAGCTGGCAGTATTCGCCAATCTGAACATTATGTGCCATATGCACAAGTGCGTCCAGCTTTGCATTATCTCCTATTACCGTGTCCTGCAATGACCCTCGGGCGATTGAGCAGTTCGCGCAGATTTCCACGTTTCTTCCGATGATTACCCTGCCAAAGTGGGGAAACCTTTCCAGGCTTCCATCCGAGTACCTCTCGTAGGCAAAGCCGTCGGAGCCTATCACTGTACCTGATTGTATTGACGAGCCATCGCCCACAGAGCAATTCTGCAAAGTGCACCTTGCGTCAACGACGACCCTGTCGCCTAGGACACAGCCCTTGCCTATCACGGCATGTTCACCGACCACGCAGTCTCTTCCGAGACGGGCGGTCGGGTCGATTACTGCGGTCGCAGACACTCTTGCCGGTGGCACCTTGTCCGGGGTTCTTCTGTTTACGAATCTTACGAATGCCAGCCTTGGGTTTTCGCTGAAAATGAGCTGCTGGTTCTTCTTTGGTGTAACGACGCTGTAAAGCGATTTTTTGCACAGGATTATTCCGGCAGAAGACCTGCCGATAGCCTTGATGCCTCTCTCGCCCTCATAGGCACAAAACGCAATATCATTCGGCATGGCTTCGCCCAGCGACGCTACGCCGTTCACTTTCACAGGCGTCCCTACAAAAGAGACCGCTTCGCCAGATTCCGAGGTAACCTCGTCCGCGGTGCATTCTCGGCTCAGGGGCCAGCGAGCTTGATTCTGCATAGAGAGCAACTTTTAACACCTGTGTTATTCGGCGCGATTTGGAGTAATCATCGGCTCGCCGGGCACATTGCCTTCCTTGAGTTTCTTCTCTATAAGTCGCCTGGTTTGCGATGAATACACGATCAGGTCGTCTATGTCGATCTCCCTCTTGGTGGCAGCAGTCAGACTTGGCGCAGGCAGCTTTAGGAGGCCAAAGTCAGTCCCGAAGCACAATTTCAGCACCTCAAAAGACTCGACCGCATCCATGTGGGAAGCCAGTCTTGCCTGGAAGGCGCGATACTGCGCCAGCCCCCTAACCGCGTCTGCGCTTGTAAACTGCTTTCCGTTCTGTGATCTGAACATCCGTATCAGTTCAATCTTTTCGTCGATTACGTCTGAAATGTCGCAGTAAACTAGAGGCTTGAATTCCTTGGTTAATGGGACCTCGTAAGCAAGTACATTTTGGCTGAACCGGCTTGCTTCAATAGTGGCCTCTGCAATCGCGCGGTGGTCATGATGATAGTCTTGGAGCGAGTGTGTAAAAACGAGATCTGCGCTTGACTCATGGATAAAGAACTCGATGTGGTTTATGAGTTTGCTGCCAACCTGGACTTTCGTGTCGCCAAAGTTGTCGACCCACAATTTCTGTGCTCCGAGATAATTTGCCGTAGCGAATAGCTCCTGAGTGCGCTCTTCGGGGTTACCGGATGCCCCGCCGCGCGTAATAACGTAGAGGAATACCTTATGACCGTCCCTCGCCGCTTTGAGAAGGGTCCCGCCGCAGCCAAGCTCAATATCATCAGGGTGAGCGCCAATCGCTAGAATATTCAATTTAATTAGCCTCCTTTATAGACTGAATCTTGGAGCCTGTTTCAGCGAATTGACAAATTTTTGCCCATGCGTCCTGAGCGGTATTAGCAGCTATTTTTGTACATAGAAATGTCATGCTATTACCAATTGACGGAGTGTTAGTTATGAAAGACTAGCTATCAGTTTAGGGTACCATAGTGACATCTTTATTCACTAAAATTGAACTAGAGGCACAATTCATCTGAAGCCGCTGGAATTTCAGGTAAGGACTAAGGGATTCCGGCCGTGGCCTTGCGCTGGTTGCAGCTTTTCCCGTACAGGTAACAAGAAACATGAAATAACGCCGGTTTGGCAATACCGCCGAATGAACGTCCCTTATTTGAAATCCTCCTGTGCTCTAGAGAAATCTAGTTTAGTTGAACTTGCTCAATCGGGGTAATTGGCGAGGCACTGTCGAAGCGAAGCCCCTTTATGTAAAAGGCCATGGGTAACTGGCCAGTGCTATATTCCATCTTAACTGACAAGGGGCTTGTTACTGCCGTGATATTCCTGCCGGCGACGTCAATTTCTATTCTTTTCCACGATTTTGAGAGGTGAACCGGCACTGTCATGATATCGTATTTGACGCTAGGTCCGTTAACGCCAGTGTAATTCTTGCCAAGCGCCTTGAACGCTATAACCTCGTTACCGGTTTGGCCCATGACAAAGAAACTTAGCTTCTTTACATCCTTGAAGTTGTGGGCGGTGTTGCCCCCTACGGCGAGTTCCGTATTGTTTTGGGGACTGGGGACATACTCGACCCTGGTGCACAAGTCGCAGGATATTTCGGTATTCACCCAATTGCGATATACCTTCGCATAATCAATTCCATAGACGGACTGCGAAAGTGTTTGTTCTTTTGAATAGTAGTGCTGCAAGTCCACAGGGTATGATCCAGGAGCTATGTCGTGACCTGAGTGATTATCGTCACTTGGCTGGTTTGTTGGATTGAAAAGTAAAAGGACGGCAGTTGCTGCCACTGCTGCGGCTACCACAGGAGCTAGGATTAGTTTGGCTGGTGGTCGCTGCATTGGTATTCAGGTGTTAATTGGTGCGATTTATCAAGAGTGGTCATTCTAGATGTCATACTTGGCGGAATTACCCACGCCGGCCCTGTCGATATTTTCCTACTGTCCGACCAGCGTTAACGAGTTCCACGCCTGCCTGTTGAGGCTGTCTGTGACGCGCACAGTGAACCAGTGGCTGCCTGTTGGCAGGTTGTAGTTTATGCTCCAGGTAGACCAGTCGCCGGGTGCCTTTGGCG
>JBDUUL010000004.1 GCA_039938515.1 Nitrososphaera sp.
TAGAGACTGCAAGGAGCATGGAGCGGCTTGCCATACAAGAGGGCAGAATCCGAGAAGCAGTGCATTACCAAGCGATGGCTCAGATTTACCAGCAGTTGCTTGACAACTATTCGTTGTCAAACAGTTATGACAAACCCTAGGATTGCAGGCACACAGCGGTTCAATACCATGACTATCGCCAATAACAGTGACGATAATAGCCTTACAATGGACAAAACCCGAACAGCATTAAATGATGCATTGAAGATATTTGGCGAGTTTTCAAGGCTTTCGGCATGGCGTCAGCTGGAAACAGAATTTCGGATAAGTCCGACTGGTACGAAGCCGCTGTCCAATTCAGAAATTGAATTTGCGCTAAAGCAGATGTTTGGCGACGGGTCTGCGACAGTAATGAAGGCATACCAGCAAGAGCTTGCCAGAGTTTGACAGCGTAATGGGCTATGTAGTCCAGCAGCGATCCTTTCCGTTGGATAGCCGATCTGTAGCATAAAGTACTACGAGGTTTTAACTCAATGCTTTAGCTCGGTCCGCCTTGAAACTAATCTGCTGATTCGACGTTCACTCTGCGAGCGAACAATTCTGCCATTTCAATATCAAATTCGGTTTGATGCAATATGGTTCGGAGGTCATCTTTCTCCTCAAGTGCAGAGAGCATACGTGATAAATGATGTACAGCTCGCTCTCGATGTAAAAGTACCCCATCGTCGTGGGATTTCGAAATTGCCACGGTATCAACATTGGGCAGATGACAAAATAAAAAGCTGAAGCGAAGTGCAGTAAGGGCCAAGGCCTGCTCTGCTGTGGCATTTGCTTGTGGTAATATCCTGCGTTTAAATTGCACATGAAGCCAACCAATTTGGCCTACATGCGGGTGTCAGAATAATTGGTGCACATCTTGCTGGTTGACGACGAACCGGACATCACCTTTGTCCTCAAAAGGGGCCTGACCTTGGCAGGATTTAGCGTGGATACGTTCAATGATCCGGTACTAGCACTAGATAAATTCAAAGCAAGCGTCTACGAGCTCTTGGTGTTTGATGTCAAGATGCCGCAAATGGACGGCTTCACGCTATATGAGAAGATACGCCAAATTGACGACAAGGCAAAGGTGTGCTTTATGACCGCATTTGATGTAGAATATGACAAGATATTCAGAAGCAAGTTCCCTCACCTTAGCGCCAAGTGCTTTATGAGAAAGCCGATTTCCATTAAAGAAATGGTACGGATTGCAAGGTCGGAGCTGAATCTGGATTGAAAGCGATAGCTCGATAGCCTTACATTTCTAATGCCGATTGGTTTTTTCAGTTTTGCCATCTATTTGCAAACTAAGGAAAGGTAGGTCTGGACCCTCATTGCTGCAATCCGGGTCAGATGTTTGAGCATCCTTCGCTCTGCCAAGCAAAGCAAAGAACCTGGCTCAAAGTCAGTCGAAAGCCAAGCCAATGCATAACATCATACCAACAGGTTTAACTCGCAGGCGCCAATCATTAACGTACACCAATTTCGGGGCTAGGCTGCATCTGGCGGCATGTTAATGTCCGAGGCTTCGCTTATTCAAAAGCTGGTTCCCCTAGTCCTTCTCAACATTGGTGATACTGAATAGCAAACGCCGCAGTCGGTGTTAAGAAACGGTGACGCCCGAAGGTATATCCCTGATTCCTGCATCTTCGAACTGTCCAAGTCAGAACGCCAAAGTGGACGCGAATCAAGGACAGAATATCAGCCCCCAGTGCCTTGTATTAACTGACGCCAAATAACATTGGGCAAACGCTATGCCCGGGTTCTAGTAATAAAACAGTTTAACTATATATTGACTGAACAGTGTATTCGAGAGAGGTCTAATGGTCCGACTTATTGACCCTCACATCCACATGTATTCTCGGACTACCGACGATTATGAGGCGATGTCCAAGGCAGGAATAGAAGTTGTGGTTGAACCATCCTTCTGGCTCGGAAGTCCCCGGCGATTCGTCGGCACATTCGAGGATTATTGGGAGCACCTTATCTCTTTTGAGACAAAGCGGGCGAAGGATTTTGGGATCGAACACTTTGTCTGCATCTCCGTCAACCCAAAGGAAGCCACGGCCAGGCCGCTTGCAATTGACGCCATTGAAGCCATGAAAAAATACCTCGACCGCGAGCGCGTCGTTGCGGTAGGCGAGCTAGGTTACAATCTGATAAACGACCTTGAAGAAGAGGTATTTGTAAAACAGATGGACATTGCGGCCGACAGCGACATACTGATGACGGTCCACCTGCCGCATCAGAACAAGCCCGAAGGCATGAAGCGGATCGAGCGGATACTTAAATCAAAGAAGGGTAGGCGCTATGACAAGAGCAAGATTCTCATCGACCATAACGTTGAGGAGACAATCGAAAAGACACTCGAGCTTGGACTGTGGGCAGGCTTATCAGTCTATCCAGTAACAAAACTTTCGCCCGATCGTGCTATGAAAATCGTCAAAAAATACGGCACTGAACGGATAATGATACATAGCGCGGCCGACTGGGGTCCTTCAGACCCGCTCAGCGTTGCACTCGTTGCCAGAGAAATGCGAAAGGCGAACTTTGACCGCGAGGACATCGAGCGCGTGACGTTCCAAAATGCATACGACTTTTACAGGCAGTCAAAGAAATTTACCTGGAGACCCTGACCGGAGACGGCTGACCTGCGCCTTGCGTTTAGCACAAACGCCTTCAAGAAATTTGCACTCGCCGACGCGATAAATTTTATCGCGGACATTGGATACTCCGGCATCGAGCTCCTTTGCGACGTCCCGCATGGATACCCGCCCGCTTTTGGCCAAGAATCGCTCGTCTCGACAAGGAAGTTGCTGACGGACCGGAGACTGGAAATCTCAAACCTCAACGCCTTTACAATGTATGCTGTCGGGGACGTTTACAATCCCTCGTGGATTGACCCTAGCAGTGACAAGCGCGCCCAGCGCCTGAAGCATACTGTTGACTGCATCAGACTTGCTGAAATGCTCGGGGCAAGAAACATTTCCACCGAGCCCGGAGGAGAGTTCAAGGAAGGGATGAACCGAAGCGCCCTTGAGCGGGAATTTACAAAGGGCATAATGGAGGCTTCAAGGGCCGCAGAGAAATCCCATGTAGAAATTCTGATAGAACCAGAGCCAGGCCTTTTGATTGAAAACTCGAGCCAATTCCTCAAAATCATCAGGGACATGCCCAGCAATGTGCGCCTTAATTTTGACATCGGCCACTTTTTCTGCGTCAGGGAAGACCCCGCCAAACTGGTTTCCCTGCTGGCCGACTATATTTCCCACTTTCACCTTGAGGACATCGCATCTTCGCGAGTTCATGCCCACTTGATCCCGGGGCATGGGGCCATTGATTTTGGCTCGATATTTAGAGCAATGAAAGAAATTGGCTACCGCGGATTTGTGACCGTGGAACTCTATCCGTACCAGGACTCCCCGTCTCAAGCCGCCGCCGAGGCTTTTGCTTACATCAACCAAGTTGCATCATGAACACGCAACAAAAGCTGAAACAGTACGCGCTTCTCGTGCGCTTGCCTAACATTTTTACTTCAATCACAAACGTACTCGTCGGATACTTTTCAGTTGTAGGAGTCACTGATTCTGTCGCATCGCAAATAGGACTGCTGTGTGGGTCCTCTGCGTTGCTTTATGCCTCAGGCATTGTCTTCAACGACTACTTTGATTTGAAGGTGGATCTTCTTGAAAGGCCTTCGAGACCGCTGCCCAGCGGCACGATATCTGCCAGAAATGCGTTGGTTCTAGGAATTGGCACCATGATTACCGCGAATGTACTTGCATTTCTAGCAAGTCCGACGAGTCTAGTTTTTTCCCTGGTACTGAGCGGAATAATTTTGGCTTATGACAAAAAGGCAAAGTGGACCGTTCTCGGACCCTTTACGATGGGTCTGGCGCGGTTTTCCAATGTCTTTTTGGGCGCAAGCGCCGCTATCGGCGCTCGCCTATCACAACCAGCATCTGCGAGCGACGCCTACCTTACCACTTTGTTTCCGGCGACGGCGGTGTTTTGTTACGTGTATTCGATAACTCTTCTGAGCCGCCATGAAGCCGAAGCACCCATAGATCGTCCCAATTCGATTTCGACTAGCAAGGTGCAAAGGATCGCCTTTCTGATTATTGGCATGGACGTAGCGGCCATGGGAGTTTTTTTTGCTGCGATTGGAAAGCCGCTCGCGCTTTTCATAACCGGGATTCTGGCCTTTATCGTATGGTATGCATGGCACGCCAGCAGAAAGCAGCCGCCTGGAGAGGCGCCGAGAGGCAGGGGCATTCAGCAGGCAATTAAGGCACTGGTGTTGTCGATAATCGTGATCGACTCGGCATTCATTGCGGCGTACGCCGGAATCTTTTACGGCCTGGCGGCCCTCCTGTTACTTCCGGCACCCATTGCCCTTTCAAAGAAACTTTATGTCACCTAAAGGCATTTAATGCAAGCAATTCACTGAAAAGATGATTCGCAATTGGCAAAGAAGCACACTATAGTCTTGGACATCGTCGGGCTCGAATACAAGGACATTGTCGACGGCAAGCTTCCAAACATTGCCCAACTCGCTGAGCATGGCCAAATTGCGCGCATGGAGCCGGTGTTCCCCGCCGTCACCTGCACCGTGCAGGCCAGCATACTGTCAGGAAAACTGCCAAGCCAGCACGGAATAATTTCAAACGGGCTTTACGATCGCGATACATACACCGTGTCTTTTTGGGAACAGGCTAGCAAGCTCGTACAGTCGCCTAGGATCTGGGACGTGGCAAAGAGCAGGGATCCCTCCTTTAAGACTGCCGTGCTATTTTGGCAAAACTCGATGTACGCGCAGTCCGACGTAGTGGTCACCCCGCGTCCGCTTCACACCGACGACGGCATGATACTGTGGTGCTATTCAAAGCCGCTCGGGTATTACGACGGCGAACTGAAACAGAGGTTGGGCGAATTTAACCTCGCTCAGTACTGGGGCCCTCTCGCATCAGCGCAGGTAAGCGACTGGATTTGCAGCTCAGTGGGATACACACTCGAGAGGTTCCGTCCCGACCTGACGCTCGCCTATATCCCGCATGTGGACTATTCCGCGCAGCGCTTTGGAAAGGACAGCACCCAAGTTCAAGCGGACCTCAAGAAGGCAGACGACATTGTGGGAAGAATCGTTGAAAAGACGGCCGGTCTTGGGATTAAAGACGATGCCGAGTTTGTGGTGTTTTCCGAGTACTCGTTCAATAACGTCCGGGGAGAGGCAGTCCCTCTCAACCTGCTGCTGAGAGATGCCGGCCTGGCGGTCACGCGCACTATAGCAGGCAAGGAATACCTGGATTTTGAGCTGAGCACCGCCTTTGCAATGGTAGATCACCAAATTGCCCATATCTATGTCAAGGGAGGCGAAGAGGGAAGAGTCAGAAAAATCCTTGAGGATGCGGACGGCGTTGAGACCGTGCTCCAATCGGCTGAGGAAAAATCCGCTGCAGGTATAAACCACTCTCGCAGCGGCGAGCTGATAGCCATCTCTGAAGTCGACCGATGGTTTTCGTACTACTGGTGGCACGAGCCAGAAAAGGCACCAGGGTTCTCAAGGCGGGTCGATATTCACCGAAAACCGGGATACGATCCTGTCGAGCTGTTCTTTGACCCAAAGAGCAAGAGCATTCCACTTGATACGACCCTGGTCAAAGGCTCGCATGGAAGAAAGGCAAATGTGGAAACCGGTGAAGGGCTCTCCGCATTTGTGTCGAGCAGAAAATCTGGCAGCGGCGACAAGATTGTAAAGTGTACTGATGTGGCCGGCGCCATCCTTGGATAAACAGATAGTGGAAGCAATGGGCGTAAAATATGCAGTTACGCTTGCTTCCTTTAAGGACCTTGAGCCGATTGAAAAGACTCTGGCGCGAATATCTCCTATTGGGTTTGACGCCGTCGAGGTTTACGGTGAACCAGACCTGCTCAACGCAGGCAAACTGAGAGGAGAGCTCGGAAAGTTCCAGACAGATGTCTGCGGCATTACGGGAGTATGGGGTGCGAGCGCCCGTTCTGGAAATGACCGTCTGCTGTTAACGTCGGACAACGCTAAACTAAAGTCTGCGGAAAAATACGTCCGGGATTGCGTCAAACTATGCGCGGAACTCGGCGGCAGGCACATGAACGTCTGCCTTTTTGCCGACACAGAACTATCCGTATACGAGAAAACGCACCTCTTCGTTGCGCCCGAGACAAAGCTCCGGATTTACAAACATGCCTTGCCCACGCTCAAAGGACTCGCCACCTTCGCCCATGAGTATGGCGTAAGCCTGTTCCTGGAACCGCTAAACAGGTATAGTACCCCTTTTTGCAGTTCTGCCCAAGACGCGCTGGCCGTTTCCGACATGCTCGGCGTTGAAAGTTTCGGAGTAATGCTCGACACCTTTCACATGAATATTGAAGAAGACTCGTTTGACAGGGCGATCCGCCTTTCAGGCAAAAGGCTCAGACATGTGCACCTTGCCGACAACAACCGCAAGATGCCCGGCTTTGCGCACATTGACTTCTCGACAATAATTAGAGCCCTTGACGGAATCAATTACTCTGGCTACATGACGTTCGAGCCGACTATTGCCAGCGCCGATGGCTACGAGGACTCGCTCAAAAAAGGACTTCAGTTTATCCAGTCATTAAGCAAACAGTCATCGCTATCTTAGGAAAATTAGGTCCGCAACTCCTGCTCGGATTTTCCTCTTGACCGGTTCCGAGTCTCGCGCTGTGGTTAAAGTTTTGGGCGTTGTGGCTGACCGCCTGGCCTACGAATTCAGGGTCTCAACCACGTCCAAGACAAGCGCATGATCCTTGAGGCCGATATTTGGGTCGCATTTTACAAAATTTGGAAGCTCGCCCAAGTCCATGTCATCGACAACGCACCAGCGAAAATCCGGGCTTTCGGTACGGCTTGTGTTCGCCTCCGCTGACAGCCAATCAAGGATCTCCTGGGCCCTCCTCCCATGAGAAGCCAGCGAACGAGCATCTGCAACTGATAATGAAATTGAAACTTTCCTGATTCCGTTCCAGGCAAATATCTCCTGAAGCTGTTCCAGGGTGTACTCGTTCTGCCATGATGATGTAATCACAATACTGCACCCCGTCTTTTCGATTATCTCGTTGAGCCCCCTGACACATTCTTTGTTGAGAGGGTCAGAGTTGTAGAGCCCGCTGCAGCTTGACAAGCCGAGAAACAACACGCCGTCGATATCGAGAAAGAGGACTTTATTCAAGGGTTGGCGTTTTGGATGCGGCAGCCTGCTTTCTTGTGATGGACCAGTCTTGAGAGAGCCTTTGGCCATTATTATCACCTGCGAAAAGCAAGAGTCAAGAGTTTGTTATGCGACATGGATCTGGTCTAGGATAGCTCGCGGACAGGTATTAAAGCAGTTGTACGCCGTACGTTCGGTTAAAGACAATAGTCCATTCTAAGTGGGATGATTGCGGCCTGCACTGTGTATCCCTTCTGTGGCGTCCTGTGGACAAAAATTGGCTCGCGTTATCTTTGGGCGATTACAATCCCCGCAAGTGCCGCCCGATGCAAATCGCTTTAACAAGTGGGCTTTCGAGAACGTAAGACTGCGAGACGGTTGATACGGAATTTTGCTCCTGTGGATGTTCCAGCAAAATGAGAATGGAGATCGCCACGGACTATCCAATCATTAAATACGTTCTGGCGCGGCTTGTATACGTACGGACTTGAGCGTGCCGTTATGCGTCGCTGATTGTTGCAGTATAATGAATGAAAACGGGCTGGCAAAATACTTATGGTGACAAGGGGCTCCTCACGAGGTGATGCAAGGTCTTACGAGTTTCGTGCATACGTGATATTTTCCTCGCTTCTGCTCTTGAGCGTCCTGGCAGTTAAGCAGGACGTTCTGGTCCAGTTAGAGTCAAGGCTAGCGGCGCACATGATTGTCGAGCATGCAATTTTCTTTCTTATAGGTGCACTATCGGTTCTGTCAGCCGAGACAATAATGAAGCTCTTGACGCTGAGAAGCGCGAACACTCCGGGTCGGGGTCTGGGACCGGCGCGATTGCAGCCCCTTGACGTTTGGCGTTCTATGCTGCGGTTGCTTTATGGCCATATCCCCGGTGTAGTGTGGATAGCTGCTGCAGTCGCATTGATGGCTTTCTGGCACCTGCAATACTTTTTTGTGCTTGCCGTTCTTCATCCGCAGATTCATGCGCTTCAACATCTTTCCTTCATAGCTGTTGGAGCCGCCGGTTTTATCGCGACCAGAAATATTGGCGATTCGTTCAGGATTGCTCTCTTGCTTCTTGTAATTGGAATGATGGGATTTGCAGGCCTGCTTTTCTCTGTACTGGATAAGCCGGTTTATCCCGTCTATACAGTATCCGATCACAACGATGCCGGCAGATACATGGTACTTGTTTCGACGGTTCTGTTGGTTGTTGGATTACCACTTTATCTCGTAAAGAGGTCTATGGCTTATGTCAGGGCAGTGCACGGCAAGCGTACTGAAGGGTCATAGCCGCATGATGCCTTGTCAATCGCGGTGACCCTGTACTTTCGGATGTATGTCGGGTAGACCGGACTCAACTGTAAATTAGTGGGGCTTGTGTGACTTTTCTAATCGCTCTGCATCTTCAAACAATGAATCCCGCATCTTTTTCACCGTTTCTCTCAGTTCAGTGTATTCTAATTGGAGCATATTGAGCTCTTGTTGATATTTCTCGTTTTTGGATTTCAGATTCTCGTTTTCTTTTTTGAGGGATTCATAGTCTAAGATTTTGCTCAAATCTTGCTCGTACCGCTTTTTCCATTCATGTATGATTCTTGGTAAATGGGTAGATTCGGGCGGAAGAAAGGTGCTAGGGTTCCTGATAATTTCAACCACTTCGCTTGGCACGTCTCTAAAAGACTCAAAAGATATTCCATAATATTTCACCAGCGGGACAATGAATATCAACATTTCAAGGACTAGCTGCAGCGCAAGATTTTTTCTCTCCTCCGGAGAGTGCTTTCCCGCGAAAAATATGGCAATATTCCTAATGAGACCCATAAGTCCAACGTAGGCTATCAGGTCTTGTCCTCTGAGCTTGAGATTGGATAAATCGAATTGAAGAGCATCCATTATGCTGGCTAGTTCGTCTACGCTTTCCTTGAGTTCAACTTCTCGTTCTTCGAGATTTGACATTAGCGTACTTGTTTACGGCCCTGAATATGTCTGCAGGTGAACCATTTTTTTCGGCCAGTTCGTGAAGCTGCTTTATTTCTACTTCGCTAAATTGATACTTTTGCTTCAGGTCTTTTAGGAATTGCAAATCTTTCTCTTCTTGTATGAATGCCTTTCTTTTTTCCTTTAGCGCGTTTATTTCGTTTTGCTCGGACACCTTTAGCGAGTGTAATTCAGCTAGAAGCACTGAAAAGCCACCAACCTCCTCCGCAAGTTTGAGAGCTCCTGCAGCGCCAAACCCTCCGAAGCTTCTGCCTAGTCGCATAAAGTCTTGTTCAGAAAAGCCATTTTGCTGAAAAAACGAGATAATTTTAAATGCGCTTTACATGCTCTGCTCCTTTTTCGCTGCTTCCTGCAGGCGTTTATTGGTCTCATCTAGCTGTTCATTCGCAGTTCTCTTTTTTGACTCGGCTATTTTGACTGATTCTTCCTGCTCTCGTCGGTAATTGGCTAGGTCTCCTGTAGCCATTAAGTCCTTAGCGCCGACTTTCTCTAGATGTTTTACTATTTGACCAATCTGCTCAGTAGTAATGCTCATATTTTCAAGGCGCTTAATATGGTCGTACGTAGTTACCATATCGTCAAGTGAAAAATCGCCATTGATCAGCTCTGCCATCATTCTCATTGAATCTGAGTTTTTCGCATGGTTGCGTAACGTCTCAGCGTGCTCTGCAAACTCAAGTATGTCTATACCAGAGGCTCTTAGTCTCTCCTCCAGTTCAACCGCTCTAGCGACCTTCTTTGCATCAAGACCTGACTTTATCATCCGATGAAACAGCGGCCCATAGTCATTTGGATTGTCATAGTCATAGCTTGAAGAATCATCGCGGGGTCCTAACGAGGGTTCAGCTTTTGATTTCTTTGGTCCAGAATAATGGTCCATCGTTCCCGGATTCATGGAAGGAAGCATCCTGTGTCTAGCTGCACGGGACGGAACCAATTCCTTGAACCGTCTGAGCAGAACCTTGGCCCTTTCCGTCTGTTGGCGTGTATGTCTGGCTTGATCTGCGAAACTGCCAAGTTCCCTCAGTATACTGGTCAGCTCGTCAGGACTCTCAGAATTCATATTCCACCCCACGCATGGCAAAGGGGATTTAAAAGCATTGAATGAACAAAGAACTCATCACAAGCCAAGCAGTGGTTAACAGATCGATTTCAGGCTGGAACAGCTAGGCGGACGAGGGCTTTACGGAGTACTCCTCGTTGCCAACTTTTGCGTTGCAGAGTTCACCTCTTAATTGGACGTTAAGACTCATGTTGAAGGGGTTCCGTTAAAGCAATTCCCAGCATTTTAGACGCCCTTAACGCTGGTTTAATTTTTGAATTAGTGCCAATTCATCCTGCCTAACGCTGCTTCAGCTTATGGTAGTAGAAGCCTGACGACAGGCTATCTTCAGGCTATGTAAGGCCGTTCTATAGCGTCTGTTTAGGCTTGCAGCGAGCGTGACAGAAGGGCCTTGTTTCAAAGCTATTTCAAACTTATTTCAACACTATTTCAAAGTTAGTTCAAGACTAATTCAAGCTTGTTTCAAACCTGATTCAGCTGGGCGAACCTATCTGCGTGGTATTTGGATACAGGGGCTATACTAGAAAATAACCGTTCAAGAAATTAGGATTCGCTTAACACTGCTAGGGACCGTTTCATGCAAAGTAACAATCTAGCAAACGATTCTAATTCTTTGATATTGCCATCCATACTCTTTCCGAAATAACTTTTTTTACACTAATCTTAGTTCGTGGATGGTAATTGGATCGGCTTTGGATGCCTTCGGAATCTGTCAGCTAAGTACCAAAGAACTGAATACGGCATAAAGCAGTTGATATGTCACACGATCTACGAATCTGAAAGGATTGGGTTCAAGCTGAAGCTATGTTCTATAACAGCTTTGCAAGCTGGTTAATAACTAAACAATAGTCTAACGCTTGTCGATTCTGAGCATGTCTGATAACAACAAGCAGGAGCTAAGACGTTTTCCAACTTGGAATCTTGAAGAGCATATCAAGTATCAGGACACGGCTACGCGAGAAAGACTAAAGCAGA
>JBDUUL010000005.1 GCA_039938515.1 Nitrososphaera sp.
TCTGCTTTAGTCTTTCTCGCGTAGCCGTGTCCTGATACTTGATATGCTCTTCAAGATTCCAAGTTGGAAAACGTCTTAGCTCCTGCTTGTTGTTATCAGACATGCTCAGAATCGACAAGCGTTAGACAATTGTTCAGTTATTAACCAGCTTGCAAAGCTGTTATAGAACATAGTTCCAATTTGGACTCAATTTGTTTAGATTAATAGATGCTGTGACGTGCCAACTACTTTATCCGTTTCTCCGCATGGATACTTGATTCTGAAGACAGCCAAAGTATTATCCATCAGGAAATGAGGGTTAGCGCTTCAGGCGCTTTGCTCTTCCCTAACGATTCCTAATCTGACATCAAAAAGGCCATTTCTTGTTCTTTGGCTAGCTCTTTGCCAAGTGCGTCCGAATATGCTTTGTCCGCTCCTCAATGGCGATCGGCTTTTTCAAAAAACAAAAGTTCTTCAAGTTGGTGAGCGTTTTCTTTGCTTCTGATTCATAGATTTCAAATGCTGTGAGAAAGCAGATTTGCAAACCTGGATTCTTTTTCCACAGCGCTCGTGCTAATTCAAAGCCGTTCATTCCAGGCATCTTAATGTCTAAAAGTGCAAGGTCGTAGTCTGCAGGGTCATAGTTCTCGAGTGCCTCTTCCGGTTTGTTAAATACCGTAACATTAAACCCCTTTGATTCAAGGCCTCGTTTAAAAACCGACAGGATGTCTTTCTCGTCTTCTACAAGTAATATTCGACTAGCGGCTGCTGCCATGCCCAATCGCCAGAGTTGCTCTAAGGCAAAGTAACCGAGGCATTCCTTTTAGTAGCAACTCGCAGTATTTATCTTTAAAAAAGATTCAGACTTTAGGCAGCCATTCCGTCTTCAAAACTTCTTCTTGTTATCAGTGAGTACGCGCATTCAAGGTTGCAGCAATTGCAATCAGACTCAACACATGCTATTCGTGACTCATGGTCACACTGCTTGCATGGACATTTGGCGACAAAGCCTAAGTTAGCAATGGCATCGTTTGAGCAAACTGGTATATAATGAGTATAGCGATTCATGACCCACTTTTTCACTGTCAAATACACTGACTTTCGATGATCAGGTTACACTTACCCAGAACCGGTTAGCGCTTGAACTCCGGATCATGGCTGCCTTTTCACTAGATGAACGAGGAATCGGTTATTCCGTCGCCAGCTGCTTCTCTACAGTTTCTGCCAGCTGTTTCAGAGAGAGGGGCTTGTCCAAAAATCCGTCCACTGGCACGTCAGGAAGTACAGATTCAAATTCCGATGGATTGATCTCGAAAGCACTTGTCAGAACTACCTTGACCTTTGGATTTATCTCCTTGACCTTCCTGGCCAGCTGAAATCCGCTGAGCCCGGGCATGCGAACATCAGATATTATCAGCTGACATTCATTCGGAGAATATCGAAAATGCTCAAGAGCCGTCACTGGATCGGAAAAAGCATGAACATTATACCCGTCTCTTTTAAGGCTGGTACTAAAGACACTCAGCGAGTCCTCCTCATCGTCCACTATCATTACCAAGGCTTTCTTTTGCTGGTGTTCTTGTATCATTCATTCAAGTTGCGAGCTCCAAGTATATAGCTACTAGGAATTTTTTGTGCGTAGATGAAACAAATGTTTAGCCGCGATGGAAAACTCGCCGTTGTCTTACGATTGTGTGGTTTGTGTGAATCAGTTTGCAGAGCAAACACTTTATAAAACACCGTTTCCATTACTAGACGGATGGCTTCCAAAACAAGAAGCATCAACAGGGAAAGTCCGGGTTCTTCGGGGACTGGAACATTTCGCCTGGATTCTCGATTGCTAGATAGCCTGAAGGAAGAGGCAGAGCAAAAGAGGACAAGCCTCAACACCCTTGTCACGCAGGTGTTGCGTTCACACTCTGAATTTCATTCCCTTGCCGCGAAAAGTGGCATGATACCGATGCAAAAGTCTCTGCTGATCAGGCTCATGGACAGATTGAGCCAGCAGGAAGTAATCCAGCTCTCAGAGTATATCGCAAAGAACGAGCTCAAAGATACAATCCTTTTGATGAAAAGCAGGTACACTTCGGACACCGTAATGGAGTACATCGAGTCGTGGATTAGAGTGGGAGGTTTTCCATTCAAGCACCATATTGGAGACGACAAGTCAAGAAAGAAGCACCTGTTCGTCATGCAGCATGACATGGGCGAGCGTTGGTCGCTCTACTTTGTCGAGCTATTTCGCTTTGCGTTTGAGGAAACAGGCATAAAGATTGATCTTCAGCACACGGCAAACACAATCTCGTTTGAAGCCGAATATTGAAAATTAAGGCCTTCGACCAAGCCAAATGAACTAAGCTCTAGATGTCAAGCTGTTTTCGCTAACAAACTCTAACTATTGCACCCTTGAGAATAGCATAAGCCAACTGGCCGCGCCGAGCGCCTCTACCATTGCCAGATCCTGAAATAAATAATAAGGATGTGGACAAACCATTGCTAGTTTTGACCTCAGCACACGCTGTAGATGCAAAGCTAATGGTCGTAGACGATGAGAAGGATATTGTAGATCTGGTAGCAAAACATCTTAAGAAAAACGGCTTTGATGCCATTGGCTTTACCGACCCACTTGCGGCGCTTGAAGATTACAAAGCCCATGCCAGCAAGTATGCACTCGTAATAACTGACATCCGTATGCCGGGCATGAATGGCTTTGAGCTTGCGGCTACTATGCAAAAGATAAACCCAAGTGTCAAGGTGATAATAATGACGGCTATCGAGGTATTAATGCATGAAGCCAGAGTCCATCTGCCCGTCATAATTTATGACGACATTATACGCAAGCCAGCAAAACTGCCACAGATTTGCAGTAGGGTGAGACAGGCTCTTCAATGCTGACACTTTGGATAGACATGTAATACTACCCTGCCGCGCTGAAAAAATGCTTGCAATAAGAAAGCGATTTTATCCCCTCAGGCCACGATCACATCAGCATTAGGCTTCTGACCAACGTTTTGCAGCCGGCCATTTTCCTATTTTGTTTCCTTAAAGCAAACTTGGCCGCCTTTTCTTTACACAAAATGGGTTTTATATAGCGACAATTAGAGTACGCTGCAAGGATTGTCATATACCGAACCGGGCAACCCAAGACTGTTGCTTGTAGAAGACGAGCGGGACATCAAGTATCTGCTAGAAAGGTCACTGACCAATTCAGGATTTCATGTTGAAGCATTTCTTGACCCATCAGAAGCCCTTGCAAACTATGAGCCCAAGAGTTACGATGGCATTATCCTTGACATAAGGATGCCAAAGATTTCCGGCTTTGAGCTTGCTCGCAAGATATGGGACATAGACCCTAGCGCTAGAATTTGCTTTCTGACAGCATATGAGCATTACAGAGAAGACGCAAAATGGGCAGTACCGGGCGATAAATCGTTATGCTTTATGGTAAAGCCAAAGTCACCATCAGAAGTAGTCGAGCACCTAAAAAGCCACGGCATTACACCGGATAGTAAATCAAAAGACGCAAAGAGTCATTGCTAGTACCAAAGTTGTTCAGTATGCTGCGTATGCGTTCTGACTTGATAAATGGCACTCTATAAGGTGTCTGGGAGATGGTCGCCGAAACTTTGGACCAACTGTTGGAGCTCAAGCACTTTTTCGATGTTCTCCTGAAGAAAGGCCAAACTAATGGCTTCTTTTGCTCGCCCACGATACATCCTGGCTGTCAACCAAGAGGCAGGGATGCCATCCTTGAGCATTCTTTATCTACTCGTTACGTTTTTGGTCAACCTAATGCCAAAGGCTGACAAGGAGCATGTGGTAAGCGAAAAGAAATGGTCATTTATTACTCAAATCGACCCGAAGAAGCGGCAATTAGGAATCGACAAGCTCGGCCTTGAGATTTTATCATTGATGGTACGGCCGCACCATAACAATGCTTCAATTGCACGGGAGATTCGCAAGCCGCTTAGCACTGTTCAGAGAAGAACAAGAAAATTAATCCAAGATGGCTTTGTCAAGCCAGGCAACGAGCCGAACTTTTACGCACTTGGATTCAGGAAGGCTCTGATAATAGTATCGCTAGATATCGCTGATCCTGCAGCTATTTGCAACAAACTCGTGGAAATAGACGGAGTACTGGAGGCAAGTGCATATCTCGGTGCGGTAGAGGTTCTGGCAACTGCTATTTTCGTCGATACGAGACGCATGATGGACATAATTACTCAGATTAGAAGAATTGATGGTGTAAAGAACACAGAATGGGCAGAGCGAGTATACTCGGTACCCGGACCGTAACAGCATCACTCCGTAAGCTCGCTGGCTTACCGGGATATAGGCAGAGCCGGTTACAAGGGACTCATCCTTAGTCGAGAGACCAAAGGTCATGGAGTCTTAATCTTTGCCATCACATGCAGTTTTGTAATCCTGATAATAGGTCTGCTTAATGTTGTCTGTCAGGTCTCGAAGCTCATCCGGGTCGTTGAACTCGTTGAGATGTTTGGCCGCAATACCTAGAGATTCTAGCTCCCCTCTCAGATTGCCGATGTACTCTCTCCGATTCAAGTATTCACCTTTCCAGTGTCATTACAGATATGCCACTTAATGCTATTCGAAAACTATTCTGGGTAGGGGTTTTACAGCCAAGAAAGGCAATCGGACGGTAGAAGTTTGTGCCTAGTTGCCTGAGCGAACATACTTTTTTAAAGTGCCCTTCGATCGCAGATATTCCCTCACCGTTCTCCAGAATTCCTTCTGATCATGGAAACCAAGGTAGTCCTTAATGGCTTCCGTGTTGTCTGAGTTCTCCTTGGTCATATGGAACGATCGCAAGAATGTTAGTTAAAGGCTGCTGTATGTTTGAGCATGAATTATCCGAAAGCACGCCCATCTCGAACTCCCGCTCGCCGCCTTATTCAATGGTTAACCACTTTACAGACGGGGCCGCCTTTAATGATAAATAGACTGCAATCCTTTCAGTTATTGTACATTCGATGCTTACCTAGGCAGCCTTTGCCGAGCGCAGCTTGCTTCTAGGGTTAGAATACTTGGGTCTTGTCAACCGAAATCCGTCGTACCAAAAATTGTTAGCCTAAACCCGCTGACTCGTAGGCGAGTTTCAGTCGTTCTCGGTGGTACTTTCGCTCTGAAAAAAATACTGTCCGCGCTCGGCATAGGCTATATATGTAAACTATTAAAGAGCTGCATTACAGGTCGATGTCACGCTTAGGAGCTCTAAAGTCGCGAGCCGCGGTCTTTTACGGACCGGGAGACATTGCAGTCGAGCAGCGCGATTTTCCGGAATTCCATGACCCCTCTGCTCGGGGTGCTCGGCTCAGGATCAGGTGTTGTTCTGTATGCGGATACGACGCTCGAGTGCTCAAGAGCGGGCATAGAAAGGTAAACCCGCCTGTCGTTCTGGGTCATGAAATTTGCGGTGAGACAATTCACGATGTCGATTCCATAACGTCAGGCACACGAGTGGCGGTCTACCCGGTCGCCCCCTGTCTCCATTGTTCCTACTGCAAAATGGAAAGGTACAACCTGTGTTCGAATTTGAAGGAGATTGGTTCTTCAATCGACGGCGGATTTTCCGAATTTCTCGCAATCCCAAAAGAGATTATTAGTATTGGAGGGCTTGTCCCTACGCCGGACAGCATGACGGATTCAGAGGCCTCACTTGTTGAGCCTTTGGCCTGCTGCGTAAATAGTGTTTCAAATGTCGCTGCAATGAGGACCCGGGGCAGGATCGATACGGTGGCCATTATTGGCGACGGCCCGATGGGCATGATGCATGCCATGCTGACCCGCCGGATGCTTGGCGCCAAGACCGTGGTGGTTTTAGGCAGAATTCCAAACAGAATCGCGTTTGGACGGTCACTTGGGATCCAAACGCATTCGGTAGTGGATAGCCCGATTTCTGACATTTTGCAGCCCTGCGGCGATGAGGGCTATGACGTAGTATTTGTTGCTGCAAGTGACCCGTCGGCGCTGGAGCTTGCAAGGAAAATAGCCGCAAAGGGTGCGTGTATTAGTATTTTCGCGGGCATTAGCGGCGCTTCCGCTGCCATTGACCCGCATTTCGTCCACTACAGCGAGGTAACAGTCACCGGTACGTTTAGCAGCACTCCGGCGCATTTCCGAACTGCTGTAGAACTGGCATCAAGAAAAGACGTTGACCTGTCAAAACTTGTAACGCACACATTTCCTCTTGAATCCATAAGCGAGGCCTTCAAAGCGACGTCCGACTACCGAGGAATGAGAATATCTGTAAGGCCATGATTGCGTTAGCTAGAGGCGTTCGTTCTTGAAGGCGCGGTTCAAAGTGGCCGGGCTCTATTGCACGTCCTGCAAGGGCGTCATTGAAAAGTCTCTCAAGGACAACGTTGCTGTCAGGGAAATTTACATCGATCTTGTCACCGATTCTGTTATCGTTGATTACGATGAAACGGTCACGAACCCGGAGCAGCTCAAATCGGAGCTTGAAAAGTCAGGCTATCACTTTACCCGATTGGCGAATTGGCTTCCGGCGCCATGTCGCCAGCCTTTGCCGGGGAAAGCGGTTTAACGTCGTCCGAGAAATGAAGATACCGCTTCGGTTTGTATCTGCCCAACAAGAGCGAGTTTGCAACAACCGTTACAGAGCTGAGCGCCATCGCACCTGCCGCAAGGTAGGGAAGCCACTCGTAAACTCCGGCGCCGGCAAAAGGTACAAGCGCTCCGGCAGCAATAGGAACCAGGCCTACGTTATACGCAAACGCCCAGAAGAGATTCTGCCTGATTTTCGACACTGTCTTGCCGCTCAGCTCAAATGCCGTAACTACATCGCGAAGATCGCTTTTGAGCAGTATTATCCCTCCCGTCTCTTTGGCGACGTCAGTTCCAGAGCCCACTGCGATCCCAAGGTCGGCCCGCGCGAGTGCGGGCGCGTCGTTGACGCCGTCGCCAATCATTGCGACCGCCTTTCCGTCGGACTTTAGGTCTGCAATGATCTGCTCCTTCTGCGCGGGCAAGAGGCCGGCAAAAACCTTTTGAATGCCAAGCTTAGACGCCACAGCCATCGCTGTCCTCTCGTTATCGCCGGTGAGCATCACTATTTCTATCCCCTGCCGGTTCAGGTCAGCGAGTGCCTCTCGGGCGTGTTCTGCGGGCAGGTCGGAAAGAGCAATAATTCCTGCCAATCTTCCGTCAACGGATACGATAGTAACGGTCTTGCCCTCTGCCTCGAGCCGCTGCATCTGTTGCTCAATTTCGCCCGGAACTGCGGTGCCTGCCGCGCTGATCGCGCTCCGGTTTCCGATTATTACTTTGCTGCCGGCCAGGGTTGCAGTCAGTCCACGGCCGGGCAGCGCCTCGAATGATTCAGGCTTTTCGGCGCCGGCTCCAGTGTTTGCCGCTTCCCTCACAATGGCACGTCCGAGCTGGTGCTCCGAGGCAGATTCGACGGCTGCTGCAAGCCTGAGAAGCTGCTGCGAACTATAGGGCTGGAAAGGGACGACATCGGTCACCTGCGGTCGGCCCCTCGTAAGAGTGCCTGTCTTATCAAAGGCCGCGACTTTGACCTTTCTTGCAATTTCAAGGTACTCGCCTCCCTTGAATAATATCCCGTTTTCTGCGCCCTTGGCCGCTCCTATCATAAGTGCGGCAGGAGTTGCGATTCCAAGAGCGCATGGGCAGGCGATGACTATCACGGACACGAATACCAGAAGGGAATGAGCCAGGCCGATCCCTCCGATAAAGTACCATGCAAGGGCGGCCACAGTTGCGATGGATGCAATCGCCGGTACGAAATACTTGGCTATTTCGTCTGCCATGCGCTGCATTGGAGCCCTGCCGACCCTAGCCTGCTGGACAAGATCGATAATCTGGGACAGCACGGTGTCCTGACCAATCTTTGTGGCCCTTATTCGCAAGAGGCCGAACTTGTTTATGGTAGAGCCCATGACCTCAGATCCTGCCAGCTTTTCTACGGGAGCGGACTCGCCGGTCATTGCCGACTCGTCGACCCAGGAATGGCCGCTTACTACGACCCCGTCAGTCGGGATCCTTTCACCCGGCCGGACCAAGCAAACGTCATTTTCCGCGACTTCCTCGACCGGCAGTTCATGCCCCTGGCCTTCTCTTTCTACCCTGGCCATCGTCGGCTGCATCTCTAGTAGCTTTCTCACCGCATACGATGCACGTTCCTTTGTTCTCGTCTCTATCAGCCTCCCTACGAGAATCAGGGTTATGATAATGGCCGAAGTTTCAAAGTAAACATGGTCTGAAGTAAAGATTGCCGGGGCGATTGTTGCAGCGGCACTGTAGAAAAATGCAACGGAAGTGCCGACGGCTATCAGCGTATCCATGTTTGAGGATCTCGCCTTCAGGGCGTCCCAAGTGCCCCTGTAAAACCTCAGTCCAGCCCAGAACTGGACGGGGATTGTCAGAGCTAGAAGCACATAGTTGTTGATTGCCTGAGGCAGCAGCGTGAAATAGGATAGCAGGATAATAGGAATGGCAAGTGAAATGCTCGCGGCGACGCGCAGCTTGAGGCTCCGGAGTTCCCTCTCGGGCGCGGTGAACTCGTGAAGGCACTGGGTGGCGCAGAAAAAGTATTCCTGTCCGCCTACGGAGTGCCGTATGGTATCCGGCTTTTCTTCAACAAACATTCCGCAGACAGGATCTTTTGCCATTAGACGATGGTTTTACGTGCGCTCCATCTATATATTAACGGGGCAATTTCATAGTCAGACCGCTGAATAACACAACCCACAGCGGGTCGAAGAGCAAAGAGGCCAGGGGAGCGTTGATGAACCGGGCGAAACAGTTGGCAATCGCATATAGTGACAGTGACGCTCAGCCTGGCCCCGGGCTGGAGATTTGGGGTTCTCATCTGGAAAGATAAGTCTAATGGTATGTAAAACTAGTACAATGTTCGGGCTTATATCATCCCCGTCCTGCCGTGTCTCGTCTTCAGCTTTACTACCATAATCACCGATGCGGGAACCATCACCGCAAAGAGGATAACAGGAATTGGATTTGAGAAGAGCCTTGAAACGTTTGCCAGAATTGCTTGGGCGCTGAGCATTACCGAGACTACTAGGAGGACTATTCCGATAGCAAAGAAAGGGTACTTGGCCCGCCTGAACCTTCTCTGCGTGCTGGGCTTAAAAGCATGCCTTGCAATCTCGCCTGAAAAGAACAGGCAGAGCACGGCGGCGATCCCTACGCTGACCCCAAGATAATTTAGCGGCGGCGATTGGACGTAATGGAAGAAATGCGGCAGGTTCCCCGGCGCAAAGTACCAGATAATCACGGTCCCCACGGATACTGCGAGAAATATCCTATCAAGAATCTGGCCGTTGACGCCAAACCCGTAAACGCGCCTCCACGGTAGCGGATTGCATTCGTGCTGGTCCTGCAGGTCGGGGTCGGCTTTTTTCACAAGCCCCGGCGGATCTTCCTGATAATAATAGACTCGCCGGCCCTTTTCTATGGGCTGCTCCTCGCCCGTGCAATTGAACCTGCCGCGCTTCGCAAGCCTGCTCGCAGGGAAGAACCACTCTACACCCCTGTCCTTGACTGTGGTAAATGAGTCGGCCAGAATGTGCAAAAAAATTCCAAGCGAGAGATAGGGGCTGACCACGTAAATTAACGCCATCATGAACACGTTATGAAAAGCAGCCCTGTGGAGCTGGTCGTCGGAAAATATCCGCCGGGGTATGAACCAGTACTCCCTGTCGAGATCCGGAATGAGCGAGCCAAGCGCCACCAGGAAGGCAATCTGTGTGTTGTCGGTAAACACGAGGCCGGCGGCAAAGCCGAATGCAAAGTGCGTTGGCAGATCCACTGTACTTGTAATTCTGCCGCTTTTCAGATAAGGCTCTTCATCAGGGATTTGTCGCGATTTAAGAAAGAGGAAAAAGTTAGCAATGCAATAAAAGCAGATGCGGTCCTTGACTGACGGAATATTCAGGGTAGAGATTTATTCACTCTGATTTCATAGGACAGCAATTGGAGCACCCTGACGATATCAGCGCAGACAAGGGAAACTCGCATAAACATCACTCGAGGGCGGACAGTCATCACGACAGGCGGACGCGACACAAGGCCTTGGCAGAAGCGGCGAAGAAGCTGATCATTCTGGGCATCGCCCTCGGCGCATTCCTTGCTGCAAGCGGGCGCATTGTGGCCTTCTTTACAATAGACCCGCAATACGCGAGGTACATACAGATTGCGGCTATAATCGTCGTTGGATATTTTGCGGTAAGCGTGCTCAGCACCGCCGCCTTCAAGATAGCTTCACGCCAGTCAGAGCAGACTGCAAAGACCGTAAGGAGCCTCAACAGGATTCTTGGCGCTATCATAATTATCGCCATAGTCATCTCGTATCTCAGCCAGGATCCCGTTGTCGCCATTTCGCTGAGTACAGTAACGGGAATCGTGGTCGGCTTTGCAGCGCAGAATCTAATCGGAAACCTGATTGCTGGGATGTACCTGGTAATTGCCAGGCCGTTTCGGGTCGGAGACCGGGTGAATGCTTTCAACCAGTGGGGTATTCTGAGCAGCGTCGACCTCCTGTATTGCAAAATTATCATGGACAATGGCGACGTCATGCTGGCGCCAAACACAGGCATGGTTACAACAAACGTAATTGTCCACAGGGATTCAGTCCCGAGCTGATCTCTAGGAGATGCTAGAGCCTTCTCATCGGGAATTTTCTGTAAATGAAAAAGTCGAAATAGGTGTTCTTTGATTCTGCCGCCATCAGCGTATAGTACATGCTTTGAGGTACTTCAAAGAACTGGTAGATGTCGCCCCTATGCAGCTCCACTTCCAGAATCTTGCGGCCAAAGTCGTAGCCGACCGACTTTAGCTTGCCTGATCTGATTCTTTGTCGATACAATGTCTACCGGAACAATCGAAGTGTAGGGACGTTGAATAAATATCAGCTCCTAGGGTGCATGGTGTAAGTTGGAGCTGTAATTAACGTCTAGCTGACTATTCCCTCTGATAACACCATAATGCCAATTAACTAAACCTGGCTAAAGCCTAGTAACTATCCCTCATGTACTGACGTCACATCTCCGGGGCGGGGGCCAAGACTCCGCCACCCGGGGTTCTAAAACTTTTCATCCTGTTGTTAATCCCTTCGCAGTGCAACGATTGGATCGAGCCTTGAAGCCTTCCATGCAGGATAAATCCCTGCGAGCAAGCTCAGCGTCACAGACAGAGTCCAGACATACAGCAGGTCTCCCGCCAGGAAAACGGCCGGCTGCGACAGGCCTGCATTTCCGGTAATGCTGACTTTGAAGACATTCGTCAAGACATAGCCTGTTACCACTCCTATCGCTACACCAAGCGAAGCTCCTGCAAAACCGATGATCGTCGCCTCTGCCAGAAACAATAGGAGTATGTCTCTGTTGAACGCACCGATTGCCTTTATTGTGCCAATTTCCCTGATGCGCTCAGTCACCGACGTGTAAAGCGTGGTAATGATTCCGACCGCGCCTACAACCAGCGATACAAGGGCGATGGCCTGGACAAATGAGCTGAAGCCCGAGGAAAAGGCCTGCCTTGATTGAAGCAGTGCCTGGTTTGACGTTACTCCGATGTGGTTTCCGTAGATTTGGGTCACCTCGCCCTGCACGGTCTGGACGTCGTCTGCAGTGTTTGTCACGAGCAGGATTTCGTCATACTTGTTACTCTTGTGCATGAGTGCATTTGCAGCCTCGGGAGAAATGACCACTGCATTGTCAATGTTAAAGTTGCCGGTTACAGCAAAGACCCCACGTACAACGAATGACTTGGTTTCTGTGCTTGACTTGCGCGTAACTGGGTCGGAATAGGTGCTTGTAAGCTGTACGGTCTGACCTACTGAAATAAACGAGGGTTGGCCGGACGGGTTTGCCACAGAATCGCCGACATAAACCGCGGTCGCGTCGTTTAGCGTCGGGAGCGTACCCTGCGCCATTTGCGCGGTAGGCGCGACTTCAAGTAATTGCGAGAAATCCGCAGAGAACACCCTGGCCGAGTATGATGAGCCCTGCGATTCAATCGTGACGCCTCCTTGGTAAACCCCGATGACATCGCTCACCAGCGGCAGCGATTTCAACTTTGAAATTACTGCAGAGTTGAACACTATGGGCGCGACGGTAGTCGACTGGGTCTCTGCGGGCCGAGGACCTCCTCCACCCCCGCCGCCTCCAAAGCCCCCGCCGCCAAAGAAGGTGCGCTGGGATGTTGATAGCGTGAGCACGTTGGTCGCTAGGCTGCTGAACTGCTTCTGGATGAACGTGGAGAAGCCGGCGGTCAGGCCGTTTAGTGCGACCATGAGCGAGCTTCCGACTACGACCATCAATATCGTAAGTACTGACCTGATTTTCCGGTCCTTCAGTGCCTCAAACGCCAGGAGATAGATTTCGCCGATTTTCATTTAGCGGATCACTTGAGCCTGCTATCCTTTCTTGTCGAAGAGCCTTTCTCCGAGCCGGGTTCCTGAAGGATGTCTTCGATGTTTCCCTCGCCTCCAGTGCTGTTCGCAGCTGCCCTGAGTCGCCGGGCTTTTGCCTTTCTTCTCCTTATGACGACAAATGCAATGACTGCGGCAATGACGGCGATAATCCCAATGATTATCGGGATGGCGTAGTCGCTATATGGACCAAAGAACGCAAATGGTCCGGCGGCGCCTCTGTTGCGAAATTCCAGGCCGCTTGACTGCGGAAATACCACCTGTGTCACGGTCATCTGGTGGGGGTTTCTCAGACCGTCGCTGTATGTTATTAACAGCGTAACACGGAGCGGTGCCGCCGTCGTATTGCGAAGGTTATCCAGTGTTATGCTAAATGGCATGGGCGAATCGGCAGTCACGTCACCGAGGTACTGTGGCTGGAGCGCCTGAGACCCTCGTCCTCCGCCAAAACCTCTCCCGCCCGGCGCCTGTGTAGAGTTCTGCCCGCCGAATGCTCTTCCCTGCTGTCCAAAGGGCGGCTGTTGGTCCTGTCCTGCGCCAAACGAGCCCTGCTGTCCCGCCTGACCTGTTCCTGCGCCGAATCCGCCTTGCCTAAATCTTCCGCCGAGGCTGGTCCCGTTCAGATCCTGAACCTGGAGTAGCTGAACGGTGGTAAAGAGCGCTACAGTGTTACCCTTGTTCAGTATATTCCCGGTAAGCGTAGGGGTTCCTGCGCCTCCGCCTGCCGCATTTGTATTGCCTCCGCCGCCAAATCCTCCTCCCCCTCCGCCAATGGAGGGCGCGGCCCCAACGTAAGTAAGGGCCAGGCCATAGGTTGACAGATTGATGTCACCGTCGACATAGGTTCCGATTGTATACTGTTCTGTCTTTGACTGCCCACTTGTCAGGTAGTCAATAGTAACCGAGAAGTTGACGGGCGTGCCTATCAGCGATGGCGAAGCGTAGATACGGGTCGAGAGCGCTGCATTTGACTGGGCGCCTATCGAGTCGACGGTCCACTTGGTTTCGCCAAGGATTTGGACGCTGCTGGAGCCTGATGAAAGGGATACAACCGCATTAGTAATAGGGCTTGAACCCCTGTTGGAAACGACCAGAGTAAAGTTGGAGACGCTGCCGGCAACCACCCTGTTGTCCGACACATTGCCGTTTGTCCCTCCCACGACGCTAATAAGCGAAGGTGCGCTCGGCAAGACAAAAAGGGACAGAGAAGGATTCAGAGTCTGCGTGTTGCCATACGGGTCGTTGTAGGTCACCTGGAGAGTTACGCTCGTGGTAGATGAGCCCGCAGTGTTGCTTGGGAAAAGGCTGGCAGTCAGCGTAGTATTTGACCTTGGAGCGATGGTGCCAACGCTAAAAGTCCTTGCGCCAAAGTTAGTCACCCTGACATCATTGCCGCCATTGATGTTGACGCTGCTGCCTCCTGACGATGACGTGCCGCTAGTGGAAATGCCGGTAATAGAGACAACCACGCCTGTCGCCGGTGCACTCCCCCTGTTGATAATCTGAAAGTTTACGTCATTTGCGACGCCAGGAGTCAGGTTGTGAGTCAGCGCGGCCGTATCGAGTATTACTCTACCTGATAGCTGGAAAGGCACGTCAATTTGGTTGTGAAAATCACTTCCTACGGACAATACCTGCGAGTATTGAACATCGAGGCTGCCAACATAGGCACCTACGCTTGTTTTATTGGTAACATTAACGTCGAAGTACAGCGTGAACGTGTTGCCAGCAGTAACCAGGGTGTTGAAGGTCGCGTCTGCGACATTCGGGCCGAACCTTGCGCCATTAGGCATAAAGCCATAGGGCAAAGTCAGATGGCCCTGTATTGCCGTAATGTCGGAAAGACCCCTGTCAACAAGGACTACGGCAAGAGTGGCTGCGCCGTCGCCGGGCCCAACTTGCTTTCTGTTTACAGTTGATGTAGTCGAAGTGCTGCTGGAACTGGAACTCGAAGAGGACGAGCTACCCTGAGACGCAGACTGGTCAACCCAGTAAGCATTTAAAAATACTGGGCCGCTCAACGCCGTCTTTAGAATCTCGTTCTGCGTTGGCGCCCTCTGGTTGTTATCCGAAGTCTGTGAACTTACCGTCTGGGATCCTTGGGACTGAGCACTGGCATAAGAAATCGAGGGTACCAGCGAACCAACGAGTAATGCCACCAGCATCAATCCCAGGGCAACTGCTGAATTGTTGAGTTTTGCCAACTTACTGAGTTACCTCCTTTTCGACTCTGCCATCGCGGATGTAAATTGCCCGGTCAGTTGCTTCTGCGAGCTCAGGATTGTGAGTGACCATGACAATGGTCCGGCGGTACTTGCGAGTCAGCATCTGCATCAGCGCAAACACCTCGTTACCGGTCTTTGTGTCGAGGTTTCCTGTTGGCTCGTCTGCCAAGAGCATGGCAGGGTTATTCATAAGCGACCTCGCAATTGCTACCCTTTGCTGCTGACCTCCAGAGAGGTTTGTCGGGCGATAGTTGGCCTTGTCCTCAATGCCAAGTATCGAAAGTAGTTTGAGAGCCCGCTTCCGGCGCTCGTCGCGGTCTGTCATGGCAATCATTGACGGTAGCTCGACGTTTCTCAAAACTGTCGTCCTGTTTATGAGATTGTATGATTGGAAGATAAAACCAATGAGCTTGTTTCTCATCGCAGCTATTTCCTGATCGTCAAGCGAGAAAATGTCAACGCCATTGATTATGACTTTTCCAGAAGTCGGCCGATCCAGCGCCCCAATCAGGTTCAGCAGGGTCGACTTGCCGCTACCGGATGGCCCGACAATCGAAACGAATTCGCCTTTCCGGATTGAAAAGTTCACGTCGTTCAGAGCCACAACTCGCCCTGCCGCCGAATTGAAAATCTTGGTAAGGTGTATGGCCTGGAGCGCGATGTCATTTCCTGACGACGAAAAGGTATTGCCAGGCATGGCATCATTTGCAGTTGGGCTCACGGCGTCAAACTTATCCATTCTAAACTACCTCCGCGATCAGCGAACATGAAATGCACACATGGGTGAGGGCAAACCTTGCATTCACGCTAGCGTCGCCGACAGTCGTTACTACCGTCATTGTTGACTGAAACCCTAGAAGCTATATTAAGTATTGATTACCAAAGGGAAGTAACTAAGTTACTTCACACATCTCCCGGCGTCCGAAAACCTTGTATCAGCGTACCTGTTACTCGATTTTCTCAGCATCTTTATACTCTTATACCCCTTACCTAGCAGGAGCGCCAGTCAAATGACATCGCCAGCAAAAGAAAGCACGGGGAAGCAAGACAGTGCAACAGGTTCAGCGCAGGGAGATGTTAGTTACCATGTTGAACCTCACATCAAGGAGAGTAACTACATCAGAGACCTTGTGTTTGGATTTGGAGACGGTGTCAATACTTCTCTGGGAATAACCGCTGGCGTCGGCGGAGCTGATGTGTCTGCAAGCATTGTAATACTCGCCGCCCTTGTCGGCATGTTTACCGGCGCCAAGGCAATGGCTGTCCAGAATTACCTTGCCGTAAAGTCTCAGAGAGAGATTCTGCAGGCAGAGATAAAGCGCGAGGAACAGGAAATCGAGACTATTCCGGACAAAGAGCGTGCCGAGATCGAGGAGATTTACAGGGCAAAGGGTTTTGAGGGAAAAGAACTCGAGATGGTCGTAAACAGAATTACTTCGGACAAAAAAGTCTGGCTCAAGACCATGCTCACTGAGGAGCTTGGCCTGAACCTTGACATCCTCGGCAATCCTATCAGAGGCGCTTTGGTAATGTTCGGCGCGTTCCTCCTCGGAGGCATCTTGCCGATTATCCCGTACTTTATCCTTGGAAGCGGGTTTGTGTCACTTGGAATCGCCATTTCCCTGAGCCTCTCATCCTCGTTTGTAATAGGCGCACTCAAGGCCAGGATAGCAAGAAAGAACTGGGTCATCGGGGGCATCGAGATGGCAGGCCTGGGTACAGGAATTGCCTTGGTCGGATATGGTATCGGTTCGGAACTCGCGGCTTCTGGAGTCGTCAGCCAGCAGCTCTTGAAACAAGGGTCCGGCTAAACACGCTTGAACCGGGGGTAGACTTAATTAGTTAGCCTGCTAATGGTTAGGCATCAAAGTTATGCAGACAGGCCAATTCTACGACAGCAGCACGTTTGTCGTTCGCATGACATCCAAAGCCATCGAGCGAGCGATGGATATCGAACTGCGCCGGCGGTGCAACATGACTATCGGCCAGTCAAGAGTGCTTGCCTGCCTTTATGTTGTGAGAAACGGGATGAGCCAGGCCGAGATAGCTGACAAGCTCGGTATCGAGGCGCCGACCCTTGTGCCGATTATAGACAAACTTGAGGAGTCCGGCCTCGTCGAGCGCAAGCCCGATCCGATGGACAGGAGGACAAAGTTCGTCTTTCTCAGGGCGCCCTCAAAGGCAGTATTGACATCCATCATAGAGTGTGGCAGAAGCATCGAGTTAATTTCCCACAGGGGAATAAATGATAGCGCCATCAAGACCACGCTTAGTGTTTTGAAAAAGATGCGCGAAAACGTCGTCCAGCATATCGGCGACGAAAGGTGGTCAGCCGACGCCTCGCAAAAGACTGACGCCATAGCCAAGTCCGGCCGAAGGGCAGCAGCGGCGAATCATGCTCCCGGCAGGCATAAGATAAGGGCAGCGCGATAGAAAATGGAATCTGAAGACTCTCGCGCTCGAAAGGAGGAGTCAAGGCATGGCGGACGCGACGCAGGCGGACATCCAGACAGTGCCAGGCCTCCCGCGACATCTGAAAAGGTACCGCTTTCCGCCTGGAAAACCCTGGCTATTCTGAGCTCAATCGCGACCATGATAATGTATACTGAGACTATGCTGGTTCCTTCGCTCCCCAATATTATCAAAGAATTCAATCTGCCATACAGCGTTTCTCCGTGGATCCTGACTACCTATCTGATCGTAGGCGCAGTAATGACTCCGATAGTAAGCAGCCTGGCCGAAATGCATGGAAAAAAGAAAATTCTGCTGTCCGTAATGGGAATCTATTTCCTCGGCGTCCTTATCGGAGGGTTCTCGCAGGACCTCTACGTGTTTATCTTAGCAAGAGGACTTCAGGGAGTCGGCATGTCCATGTTTCCAATTGCATTTTCGATCATAAGGGAGCAGTTCCCAAAAAGCAAGCTCGCCATTGGCCAGGGCATCATTACATCCATGTTTGCCAGCGGTGCCATCGTCGGCCTTGTTGTAGGTGCCGCAATTGCCTCGGGCTCCGGCTGGAGGATGACTTTTCTTTCCATTATCCCCATCACCATACTGCTGCCATTTCTTGTTTGGAGGTTTACAAAGATTGGCGAGGTTCACTCTGACTGGGCTGCTGCCAAGTTCAGCCCAGCCTCAAGACAGGGAGGCGCTGCGGAGCCTCCCGCGGCCAGCAACTTCGCGGCAGGTCATCAAGGAAGCGACCAGCGTTCGGGACTCGCTGGGAAGACAGGCCTGGGTGCTCCGAAACCTCGCAGGACGCTTGACATCATTGGCGCAGGACTGCTTGCCATTGCCATCTCGACCTTCCTGATAACACTGACCCTCATTGAAACCACTCAGACCCAGACGACCGGGTCGACCACCATAAGTTCGTCGAACAATTCGGCGGAACTGGCTGCGTTTGCGCTGGCCTGTATTGTGTCCGTTGCCCTGTTCCTGCGGAATGAGAAGCGGGCGGCAAATCCGCTCATAGACCTGGGACTGTTGCGCAACAGGGTGTTATTGTTTTCAAATATCCTGATCCTCATCCTGGGGTTCTCGATGTTCATGGTGTTTCAAACGATACCCATACTTGCTGAAAGCCCGCCACCGGCAGGCTTTGGCGTGAACATAATCGGGGCAGGTCAAATTCAGCTGCCATTTGCGTTAATACTTTTGATTTTCGGGCCAACGTCCGGGTTTATCGTGTCAAGGCTTGGTTCCATTCGGCCTACAGTGCTCGGATATGCCATCAATGCAGGTGGGTTTTTCATGCTCACAGCATTTCACTCTCAACCGTGGATGGTGTCTGCGGCTCTTGCAACCATTTCCACGGGCATCTCGCTTGGAAGCGTTGGACTCATGAATATAATCCTGCTCGCAACGCCGTTTCAGAAAATGGTGACCTCGGTAGGAATGACAACAGTCTTGAGAATACTGGGTAGTGCTGTCGGGCCGGCAATTGCTGGAGTGGTTATGCAGTTGAACCTGACAACAGTGGCCGGCCACGCTGGAAGGTACCCGTCCATGGGTTCGTACACAATTATATTCCTGGCAGCGGCCCTCGTGTCAGTACTATCGGTCGTCATGGCCCTCAGCATAAGGCGGCACCTCATCAAGGGCCAGACTGCAGCGGAAGCAAGTCCCCGTTCTGACACGGCATAGACCTAGTGAATTGCGCGTGAATATCCGATAGACGCCAATGAATTAGTGCAATGGGAACAAATCCTGGAGTCGGCAAGATGCCAAACAGGGGGCTTGGCAGGCAGATCGGAACTGATGACCCTGAAAGGGACAGCCGTGATAAAGACACCAATGTCCAGGAGATATCGACGGACATGCACACGGGAAACAATCCCGGCGGAGGGACGAACTTCCAGCATCAAAGGAAGGACTCGTCTAGCTGAAGCACGCGGCCTTTCCCGCAAAGCGAAGTAGGCAACTTCTGAGCACGGTACTATTTTTGAAAATATGACAACGCCTCGTGGATATTTGAGACTTCAACGACCTTCATCCCGTACTTGGCAGTCGTAATGTCAGAAAGCGGCTTCAGTTCTGACTGGCAGGTTCGGTAAACTATTGGTCCCTGCTGGCTTTGCGAGCATGTCTCCGCAGGGTACGATGACTGGCCGGGGGGAACAAGGAATATTTTGGCGCCGTACTGCCCTGCAGCTTCGGCCTTTTGTTCCACCCCTCCGATCTGCCCGATTGAGCCGTCAGGATTTATTGTTCCGGTCATGAGCACGTCTCGGCTGATTGACTTGTTCTGGAGCTCCGAGGCAAGCAAGACAGTCATTGCGCCCCCCGCGCTGCCTCCATCAACCGACTGCAAGTCCGCAGCGTTTCCTCTCGAACTGATAGAAAAAATAATGTCGCGGTTTGACAGGTCTGTTCCTGTAATCGACTGGGCAACCTTTACCGCGGTCTTCGCCGACGACTGAAAATCAACCCCGGTTGGCACTGCAGTATTTACAAGCACCCTTCCTTCACCTCCGTCCTTAATGTCAACTACTATCTCCATCACGGTCCCCTGGTACTGCACTGATTGGAAGAAACCGTCGGTCACAGGTATGGTCTTTACAGCCACAGCAGTAATGGACTGGTGCTGGCCAGTTATCCCGGCACCCTTTACAGGTGGCGTCACTGTAACTGAGGGTGCTGAAGCGTTCGCGGCTTTGATAACAGTCTCGTTAGCCGAAGCCGAACTTGCTATCTGCTTTCGAAGGTTATCGTTATCTGCATGAGTCTTTGTCACTAGCTGTGCGAGGCTCTGTGCCTGCTGGTAAAGAAGCGCATTGGCGATAACTGAAATCACGAGCACGGCTGACAGGAGGACCGTGACAGTATTTGCCATGGAACATCCTTTCCTAGCTACCATTCGAAATTATTTATGTTTCTGCGCTATAGAATCCCGAAAGAGGTTCGGTCAGACTGAGGCGATACGCTTTATTTGTGTCCTCCCCAATGTTGCTTGATGACGTCCGACAGCATATCAGATCTTGCAGGCCAAAAGTACCTCAACGTCGAGACTTACCGGAAAAGCGGCAGGGCTGTTTCGACACCCGTTTGGTTTACCGTTGAAGGAGGCAGAATTTTCGTCGTAACAAGGTCGGACACCGGGAAAATAAAGCGCCTGAGAAATAACAGCAATGTGCGGTTCATGCCATGCGGTTCAAGGGGACAGCCAAAGGGCGAATGGAGAAATGGTACTGCCGCACTGTGCAATGCCGAAGAATTGGAGATTGCGGTCAGGGGCCGGAACAAGAAATACGGATTTCAGGCAAAACTGACAGGGCTCTTGTCAAGGTCGAAGGGCGATCTGGTGGCTTTTGCGATATCGCCAGCCTAGGTTTTTCGTTGGCAAGTTGTCTCGCATTATTGTGGTTTTGACCGCATACGCATAATTCCAAAGGGCAATCGCGCCTGCTGCAGTAGGAGTTTAAAAGAAAAAACAATCTCGGCAGCAGAAGCGGTATTAGGTGAAATCCAGCAGCATCAAGGCGATAGTAGTTTGTAAGATTCCTAGTATGCATAATAGACGTACGCGCCGCTTAATACAATTCATTCCATGAATTACTTTGATTACAATGGCTCTTGTCGGTTTTATTTCCGGGAGCGTTCTTTCGGAGGTAAATGAGTAGATGCCGAGGTACCTCGGTGTCATGATTCTGGCAATCGCCATAATGGCCATAGCCTACGTAGGACGAGACCACCCCGGCACGCTCCTTCAGGATTCGGTCAGCTACTTTAGTTCAATTGGAGCAAGCGCTGCAACTTCCTCTTTGACGGACAAGCCTGATGGCAGCCTTCCAAACCGGTTCGACCAAGGACAGGTGAAGCAGTACGTCCAGGAAAAGTTTACTCAAGGACTCGGTCAAGGCGCTGCTGGAGAGGACACGGTCTCTCAGGCAATTGCATCTGATTCAGCAGTCCTTTCGGCAACGGCGGATAACACCACATCGGCGGATCAGTCCCTGCTAAGTTCGCTAACGGGCACGGCCGGCTCACCTCCCAACGCACAAGATCAACCGGCGATAAACTCGTATATAGTGCAAAAATTTCACGAAGGTGAGGCTTCCGGTTCTGCAGGCGCAAGACACTCGCTGAACTAGCCTGTTGATGTTTTGACAATTAAATCCGTGGCCCCCCTCCCCCCAGGGTGCTTCATGCCTTATTACATGCCCGTTTCAGATAACTAGCAACCCCGCAGGCGCTTGATGTAGCCAACGCATTCTGATTGTTCAGGCCGCGGGGGTCCTCCCCCATTCCCGACAGGAATTGGAATGTCAACTCAAGCTCGATGTGCAAAAACTTGTCTATGTTAGATTGTAACCAAAGCAATACATAATACGTCTGACTCGAATCATGTGCAGCCGATGGCCCTGCTCGAACTCTTGCAGCCGCTCGTTACGGCGATCACTTCTTGGATATCAAGCCTCGGGTATATCGGGATCTTTGGGCTGATGGTACTTGAAAGCGCCCTCATTCCGATTCCAAGCGAAATTATAATGCCGTTTTCAGGTTACCTTGCTTCCACCGGCAGGTTCGAGCCCTGGGCAGTGGTGCTTGCCGGTACCCTTGGCAATCTTGTCGGGTCTGTCCTTACATACTACCTGGGATTAAAAGCGGGGAGGGCATTGATCCTGAGGTACGGGAGGTATGTGCTTTTCCGCGAGTCGCACCTCCGAACCGTCGAAGGCTGGTTTTCAAAGTACGGTGACAGGACTGCCTTCATTGGTAGGCTGTTGCCGGGTGTGCGAACCTATGTCTCGCTGCCGGCAGGAATTGGTGAAATGAGGATAGGCCGGTTTGTGGTATACACTTTTGTCGGCTCGCTTATCTGGAATTCGATGCTGACTTTTGTCGGCATGCAGCTTGGTGAAAACTGGAAGAATATTGACAAGTATTCAATCTACCTTGACCTGGCCGCGGCTGCAGCAGTTCTGGGCTTTGTCATATGGTTTGTCAGGGCGAGCAGAAGCTCCGGAAAAGACCCTAAGGCTCGACAACCGTCAAAGGAAAAAAGTCAGAATTAAAAAGAGAGGATATGCCGCCCGCCTGTCAAGGAGGGCAGAATATTTTCCTGCGTTCTAGTTCCTAGCCACTAGATGCACCTGTTTCTTCTGCGACCGTGGTTCTTATGAGGTGGTAGTCAAACAGCGAGTGGCTTCCTGCCAACTTTAGATCAAAGGTCTGCACGCCGGACCAGCCAGAGCTAATTACCATGCTGCCATCCAGGTGTGACGCCGGGTTCTTTATCGAGTGCGAGGCCACTGAGAGCAGGGTGATGTTCTGGGTCACAGGGCTGTTGTCAATCGCCGTTTCGGTTCCGTTTGTATTAGAAGCAGACACATGGGCGAGAGTTAAAGACACGGTGTCCGCCGACTTTTCAACGACTCCCAGCACCTTCACTCCGGGGACCAGACTGTAGCTCTGCTCCGTAAGGCCTCTCCATCTCAGGTTTCGTTCCGCTCTGTCCTCCATGGCCATCAGTCTCTTTATCTTGGCGTCAACGTTTGGTTTTGCATTCCCGCCTGTGGCTGCACCGGTTGTGCTCGTGCTGTTGTTCGTATTGTTTGCATTCTGCTGCTGGGCAAATGCCTGCCCCGTGCTAAGAGACGCGGCGGCAATTGAACCCAATACGGCGGCGACTATTACTGCTGCCAGCGTCGCCTTTCGTGCGTTCCATGTTTTGTTTGCTGACATTTTTTGTCGGCAACAGTAAGCTGCCTGCAGATTTAAGAAATTGCGAAACCTTGGAAACTAACATGGTTAATGGAGTTCGGCTCTATGTCGCCAAAGATTGCATGTAATTATCGTGACACCAGGAGACTCTTGCCGCAGTAGGGAAATCGTGCCCCGAGCGGTGCACCTATACAGGTTATCTCAATAGCTTGTATGTGCCGTATGCCATCCTAAGCGCAGGGTGGGCATGAGCGATGGATTCCGCAAGAATTCCCGCACGCTGCCGCACAAACTCGACGATACTGTCAAAAGTACCGAGGCTGCGCTGAAGGGCAGCAAGGCCAGCAGGCGTTATTATGAAATAGGTTCTCCTGATAATCCTCATGCGCCGCCTGTGGACGGTATCCACGTAGCCGTACAGCATAAGGTCATTGAGGATGGAAGAAAGAGCATACTGGTCCACTTCGACTAATTTTGACAACCGCTTCTCGGTTCTGGCCTGTTTTTTTAAAATTTTCAAGATGCGGAGCTGCAGTGCGTCAAGAGGCATTGTATTGTCCAGCTCAATCTCTCGATAGCTCAACGAGTCTTTAATCGCGCTCCTTGCTTATGACTATTTGCCATAGTTGCGGTTTGATCGGCCGGGCGATGATGTTTTGTCGAGTCTATGCTTCCGCTGCAAACTCGCTTTCGCGGGCGGCCAAGTCGTGGGAATTTTCAGGGTGAAGTATTGCAAGAGCATGCTCCAAGCCGCAGCATGAGCACTGGGACTCGATGCACGAAGTCCTGGAATCATGGGAGCATCCGCTGCAAGTGCAGTGATACACTCCGGAATTCGGGGTCTTTGAATTTTCTAGCATTGCCGTTGACAAACCAAGTGGTAAGTTGTCTGGAACGGATTTTAAGCTAATGTAGAATATTTCTTACTAAAATAATCAGTATTTTTTTACCTAACTTAGGCCGACCGTATGCGCCTGCAATACGGGCAAAGCGGTGGACGGGTCCCCGAAGAAGCACCAAAGTTTTCACAACGCTTTAGCCAGATAATGAGCTGTAGCTCTAGCTCCAGCTAACCCTTAGCTTTTATTTCTTAGCTGGCATTAAATTCATTATCGAGCTCAAGGTAAGCTGGATGGCGGGTTCGGCTCGGAGCCTTTGGAAGGGCAGCATTTCTTTCGGACTAGTCAATATACCGGTCAACCTATATTCCGCCACAGAGGACAGGAGTTTTTCCTTTAACCAGCTGTGCAAGAACGGCCACAGGATCCAGTACAAGCGCTGGTGTCCTGTAGAGAACAGGGAGGTCCCCTACGACGAAATAAGAAAAGGGTACGAGGTTTCTAAGGACAATTACGTGCTGATAGACAAGGCGGACTTGAGGGCCGTCAGGGTCGAAAGCACCAAGACAATCGATATCCGTGAGTTTATTGACATGGAGGAGCTGGACCCGATTTTTGTTGAAAAGAGCTATTACGTCGGCCCCGACTCTAGGAAGGGAGTCGAGAAGGCCTATTCTCTGCTCGTCAGCATTCTGGGGAACACGAAAAAGGCGGGAATAGGCAAGGTCGTCCTGCGCGACAGGGAGCAGATAGTTGCGCTGAGGGCTTACCAGCGTGGAATTGTAATGCATGTGCTTCATTACATTGACGAGATACGGCCCATCGACGAAATAAAGGGCATCGGTGAGGCGGCAAGCGAAAGGACAAAGACTGACGACAAGGAGATGCAGCTTGGCAGGACCCTCGTTGAGCAGCTCGCAGCAAACGGGTTCGATGCGAGCCAGTATACCGACGTATATAGTAAAGAGATTCAAAAACTCATTGAGGCAAAAGCCAAGGGCAGACAGGTCTTGGTCGCTCCCGAAGGTGAAGGCCGGCTTTCTCCTACCCCAGACTTGCTAGAGGCGCTAAAGGCGAGCATAAAAAAGACGTCGTCCGGCAGGGGCAAAAAATAGCGATTTCAGGCACCTGACTCCCTCAGGCGACGTCTGACGTCCCGACTAGCAGCCCGTAAAGATCCTGCCTGTGATCGAAAATATCGCGCCAGGGGTCTCCATAATTTTTCAGATAGTCCGGTGCCGTCAGAATGGTATAGTCTGTCGGAAGTCTTTCTTCGAGCCGGTTCCATGCCAGAGGCATAGATACCGTCGCATCTGCAGTGGGCCTGACGGACAGGACCGACGCGACCGTCTTGCCGCGCGCATTCTGGTTGTAGTCAAAGAACACCTTTTCCTTTCTTTCCGACACGTTCCATTGCATGGTCATTCCCCGGGTTCCGTTCGCCAAAAGCATTCTCCCGATCACCTCGGCAAAGCGCCTAGTCTGCTCAAAGGTATAGGACCGGACAACAGGGATGAATATGTGGAGTCCCGTTTTGCCGCTGGTCTTTACGTACGACACGATATGGAGGCTGTCGAGAAGCTCCTTCAGATCCAAGGCCACGTCAACCGTCGCCATGTAAGCCTTCTTGTTGTACTCGGGTTCCTGACCTGCACGCTCCTTGCCCGAATAGATGTAAGGGTCGAGGTCAAAAACGATAAAGTCCGGACTTGCGAGCCCGCACTTGGACTCGTCCAGCATTCCATCATCTGCCGCACCTTCCCGCTTTGCTGCTGCGTGGCTGGCACACGCAGACCTGTCAGAAACGTGGCTGTACCATGGATGCATTTCGATGCACCCAAGGTTTGCTAGCCAGAGAAGCGTGTCCACGTTATTGCATAAGATGTAGTTGATAACGTCTCCCCGCGAGTCAGAATAGACTGTCATGGAATCCACGAATTCCGGCCTTGACTGGTTCCAGTTCTTGTGAAAAAAGGACTTGCCATTAATCCCGTCTGGGTACCTCTTTAGGGAAAGAGGCCTGTCGCGGAGGTGAGGCAGAATATGCGTTGCGACGCTCTGGTAGTAGTCTATTAGGTCTTTTTTTCTAAGGCCCGCCGGATTTCCCGCGCCGGGTGCCTGCGGGAAAAAGACCTTGTTCAAATTGGTAAGATAGGGCGCTGCCCTTCCTTGGGCCGCATTAGCCGGCCGGGAATCTATCGATATTTCCCTTGCATCATCTTTGCTTTCAGCTGCATCCTGAAGGACTTTCTCCAAATCAGCTGGAGAATCAAGCGTGCAATCCCGGGGCTGCTTGTCGTCTCTGAAGCGGAGAAATATTGGCGCTCGCATAATGCCCTCCCTCGTCCAGCCGCTAAATTTTATCTCCGCGATAAGACGCGGTTTAAGCCAGACTGCCTGCCTGTTGACATGAGGAACGTCTCCTATTGGACACGCCTCAACCCTCAGAGCGGACATAACATTGAGCGCTTGTCGAAGCTGCTGCGTTCCAAAGCCGCTGCCGGAATGCCCGACAAAGCGGAATCGATTCAGTTTGCTGTCAAATGCCGCAAGAATAAGCGAGCCGAACAGTCCTTCCCGGTTTCCCTCGCCTTTCGTGTAGCCAATGACCACGCAATCCTGGGTCAAGACACCTTTTATCTTGAGCCAGGCGGAGGAGCGCGCGCCCTGTTCATAGGTGCTCTGTTTTCTTTTTGCAACCAGCCCCTCGAGTCCCTCCTCAACGGCGTTTCGGAAGAGCTGTCTGCCGTCACCTTCAATATAATCAGATATTCTGATAAGCGAATGACCGTTGGATTTGTGCTGAACTACTTTTGAGAGAATTTTACGCCGTTGCACAAAGCCCAGTTTCTGGAGGCTGCGGCCGTCCAGATAGAGGATGTCAAATACGAAATAGGTTGCAGGCAGCTGACGGGAATAGCGCTCGATGTCGCGTTCTGAGTCCAGATTCATCCTACTTTGATGGCTTTGAAAATCCGGTACTCCCCTGTCGTTGAGCACGACTATTTCGCCGTCCAGAACCGCCGAGGAATCGCAGTGGATTGAAGAATCCACTTCGCGTATCAACTCGGGATACCTGGATGTTATCTCCCTCTGGTTTCTGGACTGCAGTCTTACGACGCCCGCATCCTTGTCATAGAAAAGGACCGCCCTCACTCCGTCCCATTTTACCTCAAAGACCCAGTCCTTGCTGTCAAATGGCTGGTCTATTGCAGTCGCCAGCATGGGCCGCACCGAAGACGGAATGCGCGAACCAGGCTTACCGGAGTGCCTACCTTTTGAGCGTGTGCCAGCATTCTGACGCTGATGTGATTTATCGCGCCCGGCGGAGTCCCTTGTGTTGATTGAACCAGTCAGGCTCCCGGCGTCCGAGTCATTTGTATGCGCAAATTTATCTGCTGTTTTCACTATGAGCCACTGATTCTTGGCGCCGTCTGCGGAGCGTTTCATCCTAATCATGGAATACTCCCCCTTGAACCTTTGACCGTGCAGGATGAATCGGACTCTGCCGGTGGCCTGCTGCTTTCGTATCTCATCGCCGAGCGGCTCGTACTGTCCCGTGTCCCAGACAATGACGGTACCTGCCCCATAGTTTCCTTCGGGTATAGTCCCTTCAAAATTGATATAGCTTAGCGGATGGTCTTCAGTTTCGACTGCAAGGCGCTTGTCCTTCGGGTCAAGCGACAATCCCTTGGGTACGGCCCACGACATTAGCGCCCCGTCAGCGGTCTCCAGTCTAAAGTCGTAATGGAGCCTGCTGGCCGAATGCTTTTGAATTACAAAACGGAGAGGCGCTGATTTTTCCCGGAAAAGATTCCTGTCACCGCTGGGCTCCGGAGTATTTGTGAAGTCGCGTTTTTCCTTGTATTCCCTTAACATATCGCTTGGCAGACAGAAGCAAACCGCACGAATTCAAAATTAATGACAGCTATAGATTCTCACTAGCTTTTCCTCGGATTCACCAGAAAATGTGTCGGATATGGAAAGATCCGGCTTGCAAACCGGCAGGCAAAGGACAGAATAATCGCGGATAGGATATTGGTAAAGCATTGAAACGCGGTGGATTTACATGAGACACACCACAGCATTTTTCCACCCCAGATCCTGCTCGCTCATTAAACCGAAATAGATTACCCCTTTGTATATGAGCAAAAGGCTAACCTACCCATAAATACTCAATTTGGACCGATCCGCCGATGCAGAAGAATACGGCATATGTAATAGGCACGATTGCAGTTTTCCTAGCAGTAGCTGCAATGATACCGAAAACAACGACAATGAATGCAATGGCACAACCATCAAACAGCACTGGGGCAAATGTCACGGCCCTTTCCAACGCGGTTTCCAACGCCGTGAATTCGGCACAGAGCAGTAGCAGCAGCTCGCAACCAGTCTGTGGAGAGGTCATCAAGCACAATGTCATGCTGACAGCCAACCTGAACTGCAGCGGCGACGGACTTATCGTCGGAGCCGACGGCGTCACAATCAATCTCAATGGCTTCTTTATCACCGGTCCGGGATCTGGGACCTCAACCAGAGGCATCATAATCCCTAACGTGGGAGATGTCAAAATCATAGGCCCGAGCGTGATTAGCGGCTTTGGAACAGCGATCGACTACACCGGCGGACCTGGCGGAGGAAACGTCACAGCAGTGATCATCTCGAACAATGGCAATGGCATTTCGCTTACTGGAACCAAGGGAGTATTCATCCAGGATGACCTCATAAACCACAACAATGTAGGCGTCTCGTCCCAGTCTAGCAGCGGTGGCAACGTCTCGTCCAACATAATCAATAACAATGCGCAGTCAGGCGTAGTACTTGTAAACACGCAGAACATGGGAGTATCTACGAATAACATCATCGGCGACGGCTCAAGCGGCGTGTTCGTCGACTCTCAGAGTGGCGGGAACAACATCGGATTTAACAACGTGTTTGGCAACAACGTGGACATCAACAACGCAAACGGCCTGCCGCTTAACATCAACAACAACAGCATGCACGACAACAACTGCTTCAACAGCAACCCTGGCGGCTTGTGCATAGGCAGATAAGCAGAGGTCAGAGAATGACTTCTTCCGCCCTTTCTTTTTTTCAGGATGTCCACGGTCTGGGCAAGGCTAGGCACCAATTTTTCCCGACGAGTATTGTTTAGAGGTGGATTTTGTGAGAGACGGATTCAACCACCTTAAAGTAACCGGCATAATCTTGTTGCTTGGAATTTCTCTAGTGCTTCTCGTTCCTGCTTCGGGCATCGTAAGCACCGCGTTTGCGCAATCAAGTTCTCCCGCTACTCCATTCAGCCCGGACATTTTTTCAAAGCAGTTTACCGGGAACCCGCTGTCGCAGCCAAGTAATTCTCAAAACGCGCCACAGGCTCAGCGCCCCGTAAATTCAAGCGCAGCGGCAAATTCAACCGCGGAGCAATCCTCTGCCAAATTGCAGAGTGAAATATTTGCTGCGCAGTCGCTGAACAACGCCCTTGGTCAGCAGTCTGTCAATCAGAGCAAGACTTTGCAGGCAGAGACACAGCAATCAAGTGCCTGTGGACAGAAAATCTTCAAAAACACTACGCTTACGTCAAACATCATTTGCAACGGCAGTGCGTTTATTGCTGCTTCGAACGGGATAACCATCAGCCTGAACGGCTATACAATCACCGGGATGGGAATAACAAAGGACAACCCCTCGAACTCGAAGGGCATAGGGATTACAAACAAGGCAGACGTAAGGATTTTGGGACCCGGTGTAATCAGAGGCTTCGACAAGGGTGTAGCGATTTCCGGCGGCAGGGGCTCTTCCGTGGTCGGGGTCATACTCCAATCAAACAACAACGGAATCGGGCTTTCTTCGACCAACAGCACGGTCCTGTACGGAAATCTAATCATGAACAATAAGGCCGGAATTGCGTCGCAGTCAAGTAATTCGGGAAACATGTCAAGCAACATAGTCACAGGCAACAAGGACAAAGGGATCTCGCTATCCGATTCAAACGGGTTTACGATTGACAACAACGTACTGAATCAAAACGCAAACAACGGCGTAATCCTCGATTCCCAGAGCACAAACAACCAACTTGCACGCAACGCGTTTGTGTCGAACAACATTGACATTAACAATGCATTCGGTCTGCTGCCAAGCGTAAATGACAATTCATTCATCGACAATAACTGCCTGACGAGCAGCCCGACCGGGCTGTGCTTTGGGAGATAATGTGAGCAAAGCAGCTGTCTTTAGACCAGTCAGCAACTTACTGTAATAGTCTTTGCCCTGCCGTCAAGGCAGACCTTGTAGTTATCCAGGATGTCTCTTCCAAGCAATGCTTTAGACGGCGTCTGGTCGGGAAGCTCCAGACACCCAACGTGCATGTTCTCATATAGGTCGCCGAACACCTCAATCGAAACCTCGTAATACGGCATGTCGATTATGCCCGCGCCAGTTACTGTCTGGTCGCTCCCGGCAAATGACAGATTCATTTCTTCGGCAATGCTCGTTGGAATTATGGTCATTGTTGATGCAAAGTCCAGGTGGGCGTCGACTGCAAAAGACTTGTTGCATCCGGCGTCTATAACCTTCATGACCACCAGCGGAAGGTTGTTGGTGTACCTAATTTGAAAGACTTGATCCGATTTCAAGACTTTATACGTCATAGTATACGCGCTAAACGCAAATAACAATGCTTGGGTTTTTGCTGCCCCGGCGCCTCTCGATAAAAGCTGGCAGCATAACTGCTTGGTCACAAGCGTCTTATAGTGCCGTTTGAAACCGGTCGGTATGAAAAAACGCGCGACGATTGCATTTGTCGTTTCCCTCGCAATCGCAATTCCGGTGATGGGGATTTTTCTTTATTACTTGGGTGCCCTGACTGTATCGAGTAACCAAGAAATAGACTCACTGAAGGCTAATCTGAGGCAGAACTGCATGCAGCTGAGGACAGATGTGACCAATCAGACGACTGACCAGATTGCCTCAAGGGAGCATGTCGACCCGGCTCAGCTGAAGGCTGTCATCGATGAGTGCAAGTCCAACGGCTACTGGTTCAATAGCACCACAGGCCTGCTTCAGCGCTAGCCGACCCGTCAGCGCTGCAGAACGTGCTGTGCTCACTCTGCAACTATGCGCACCAAGAAATTCTAAATGCCGTGATGGTGTGGCTTTGATCAGCGCTCCCCCGTTGTTCATAGCAATTTGAGTGAACATCACGAACAGGCCCTTGTGGCTCCAAGTTTTACCGGCTGCAGAATGTCGCAGTCATTGAAGGCTAGACTAACTCAGCGCGGGGAGTGGGATTCGAACCCACGGGTCTTTTCAGACATGGGATTAGCAATCCCACGCCCTACCAGGCTAGGCGACCCCCGCTCCGCAGTTTCAATAAGTGAAGTAGAATAATATCGTTCCGCGAGCAAGAATCAAACCCCTACTGGGTGCTCTCGAGGATCATTTCGTTCCCACACGACCGGCAGCTGCCTTTCGAATAGTCTGCCAGGGCGCCGCACAGACTGCAGATATTTTGCTGGCACCGCGCGCTGATTTCCATTAACATACTAGCTGAACAATTTGGATTTAGAGCGTGCTGCAAATCAGGCACGATTTCTGCCAGCAGAGAAGGAATAGTAAGCGCGGTCCTGCGAGCTTAAGATCATTTCATAATTTTCAGTCCAGTTCGAAATAGTATACATCCGCGGCTATTGCACAACGTCGGCAAGAAAGAATAGGGGCCTAGGCCTTTGCCAGTGTAGTCTCGATGAACTTGACGTATGCCTCTTTCGGAGCAGCGCCCACGGTCCTGCCGACCTCCTTGCCGCCCTTGAAGAGCACAAGCGACGGGATAGACCTGACGCCATATTTCAGTGCGATTTCCTGGTTTTCGTCAACGTTCAGCTTTGCAACCTTTACCTTGCCTGCGAGCATCTTGGAGATTTGCTCGACCGCCGGCCCGACCATGCGGCATGGCCCGCACCATTCTGCCCAGAAATCAACGAAAACCGGCACGTCAGACTTGAGCACTTCGGAGTCCCAAGACTTTGAAGTTACATGAACAAGATTGTTTGAGGCGCTGCGAGATGTACTTTCCATGCAAACGTACTGGGCATAAAGGCTATTTTAATTATTATAGTGCCAGCGACGAATACAGGCAGCGGCCTATCTTCCACGGGTGCCCAGGGTGACGAATTCCGCAAGCAGCTTTATGACGAATGCGATGCCTCCTACGGCAGCAATCCCGAGGATTACAAGCCTGAGGTGCTGGATGTAATCGTCTTTGCTTGTCTTCTTTGCCAGCCTGAGGGTCTGGAATATTTCGGTTACTTTGCGTTCTATCATTGCCAAGGTAGCGTTACGTGGCGAATGGGTGCCACGCTGTATATAAAAATTGGCTTATTGTGCTTTCGATGCATGGGCGCTGTAATTAGGTTCCTTGTCCGTCCGCTGCATCTCGACGAACGTCTCGGTGTTCTGGATCCCTTCAATCTTGCCGACCCTTTCGATGACTACGTTGTGAAGTTCCTCGAGCGTGTGCGCGCTCACGCTTACTATCATGTCAAACCTTCCCGTGACCTCTGAAAGCGACCGGACCTCGGGGATTTTTAATAGTTCAGAGTGAATCGACTCCTTCAGTTTGGGGTCACGATTTATCCCAACCGTCGCCTTGACGTTAATCCCTAGCATGCCTTCATTGACTATCACAGTAAATTTCTTGACCAAACTGCGCTTAGTGAGCCGCTTAATCCTGCTGTAAAGAACAGATGCGTTGATGTTGAGCTTTTTGCTCAACCTCGGTACGGAGACGCTGGCATCTTTTGTCAGCTCGGACAAGATTCGCATGTCGAGATCGTCAAACTTGTGCAATAAATTCAGCCGCCTATCCTAGGCGCATTGCGTTAATAAATGTAATTTTTGTATCTTATCCCGATTTTTTGACCAATCCGGTGAGATTTACGAGCATCGAATTCGAGTTCTGTCAAGATTGTCAGAGCGTGCCGGCAGCAAGTATTAATATAATTTGCCTCTGCGTTACCCTGTAGATGTTTGGCCTTGGCCGCAAGGGGATAAAGGCTGGAGATTACGTTTTTGTCGTACATAAAGACGGCGCGGACGACTTTGGCAGGATAGTGATAGGAAGAGTTCAGTCATCGGAGTCGGGCAACTTACACGTTGTTGGCACGTACATATTCCCCCGCGGTGTCGTCGAGCGGGTAAGGGCGGGCAGGGCGGGCTCGCGCTCGTCGGAAGTCCTGTCAAACCCGGACCCTAACAATTGCATTTTTCTGCTGATAGATCATGTTGAAACCGGCCGATTCAATGACAACGTAAGCGAGTCCAAGTCAAGAGTGGTTTGGATAAACCAGAACCGGTACCTGGTTCTTGACGGCTGGATAAAGGAGAACATGCCGGAGATTTTTGCTTCGGCGCTCACGGCCTCATCAGAGGAGGATCGGAGGCATTCACGGCAGATACTAATCGACAAGATGGACTCACTTTACGAAAAGGACCTCAAGGACCACGTCTACACCGTTGCCAGGCTCACCAAAATCCTCTAGCGTGCAGCAAGGATTAAGTTCGAGCAGCACCAGATAGCAGTTGTGTCTTTTTTTGGAGGCCCATCAGATGCTCCAAGCTATGATAAGAAAAAGTACGAACATCTCACCCTGAGCATCCGACAAACCGTCCTGGAACGAGCACGCAACAGGTGCCAGAAATGCTCCGTCAAGTTCGGCCCAAGCGTGGAGCCAAGGTTCGAGCACATCAACAAATCAAAGAAGGACAACCGGCCGGCTAACCTGCGCGCTCTCTGCCCGCAGTGCTTTGGCGAACTGGAGGCCAAAGAGAAGGGCAAGGGGCTTTTCAGCGGCAAGATCAAGGGCATGTTTGGATCCTGAGATCCAGCTGCATTAACATCTAAATAGCATCGGCAGACTTTTCCCAGTGGTATGGGCGTAATCACGCTTCAGCTCGTATGCGACGACTGCAAAATGGTGGTCCTTGAGAAAACCGGCGAGCAGCACCTTCTTGAAGAAAAGTTTCCCATTACAAAGGAAGAGGAAGCCAAGCTTGCGAAGAACCATCTGGGGCACAATTGCCACATAGAGGCAGTTGAAAAAGGCTAGCGGGAAAACTAAAGTTTCAGGCCAAATGAGTCGGCCATTTCCGAGAACTGGCGATACCTGTAGAGGTACTCCTTGCCCTTCGATGTAATGTGGTAGATGCGCTGTCCGTCCTGCACTTCCTCATTCATCATCCCGGCCTGCATGAGTTTTGAGGCGACGTTTGCGAGCCTCCCGTATGACAAATTGGCCTTGCGTAGCAGCGAGGTAAGGTTCACGCCAGAAATGCCCGATTCGTCTGCAATGCGAAGAACATCCCCAACAATAGTCACGCTGTTGCGGTACACCTCGCCCATCTCAGTGTCTAGGGTTTGCTGGGAGAATAATAAACATTGTGTAATATAGCTCTTCACACAACAACCGCGAATCGACGACTGCTCTAAAAATGAGTGAGAGCTTCGATAACCCGAGACTTTTATAAAGGAATTGACAATTCAGAACCGGTTGTCCGCGCCCTCATCGTGGTACAAAGACTTTGTGGGACTTGGCTACAGGTATCATGATGTCTTTATGAACGTGTTTCCCCTCATGTCGGACAAGAAGGAAGCGCATCGGCTCTGGAAAAAGACGATTGACTGGTGGCCCGACGACAAGATAAAGATGCGCTTTGTGGAGGAAGACGGTTACTACTGGTTCATACTCTATGGGGGTTCTGACTATACGGGCGACAATACAGGATTTGCTAAAAAGGTCCAGATTTCCGACAATTACCTTCGCTTCAAGGAAGGCTTCGAAAAGAGGGCGATAGTGAGGTTTGGGATATACAAGCCCAACTCAAAAAAAGGCGATTCGGGTTACGACCTTGAACTCTTGAAAAAGAGCAAATCAGTCTACGATGTGAAATTTCTAAACATGAGCGAGCTTTTGCCCGACAGCACCGAGGCCGCATGCATCCGGGTGAACAAAGATTGAACTCACGCAAAAGTCATGAGTCATCGCCGCCCGCGTTCCAGTGCGTCAAAGGATGCTCCGACTGCTGCATAGAGCGCGAGTACTTTCCGACCGAGCAGTTTGGAAGGATTGGCGTTCTCTTGCTCCCCAATGAAAAGACCGCCATTGAGGCGGAGGCAGAAAGACTCGGAATGACAGTCAGGATTATTCCGAGGCTCGCCGTTATCCCAGGCCGGGCAGGTTCCGGCGAACCGGAGATTCTTGCTTTTCAAATGATGGGCGAAAGAGGCGACGGGAGGCTCTGCCCCTTCCTCGACACGGCCAGCGCCGAGCGCTCACCTCACGGCGGCTACAAGTGCAGGATTTACAAGGACCGCCCGCTTGCGTGCAGGGCGTACCCGCTCCTCTCGATTGGACAAAAGGGAACCATTGAAACGGCAGAGCTCGACGAGCATTGCGCGTTCTGCAAACAAAGCGGTACGAGCAGGGCCAACCTCGCAGGACTAGAGCGCGAGCGAGAGTCGCTTGCCATTATCCAATCCACCGTTACTGCCAAAGAAAACGACACGATTTTGAGGTACGCCACCGCAACAGGCGACGAAGGCGTTTCAATGCTACCCGAAGGCTGGGTCGTCGAGTAGGTGCTTTGTTCCATCGCGTCACTTGCGAGTCCTTAGCGCGTGGCCTTGCTGTACAGGACTTTATCCTGCCGCTTTACCTTATAGATCCTGCTGGCGGGAATCGTTGAAAAGTTTTCAGAAAGCTCGATAAACTCGGCAAGCGGGATTTCAAGCAGGCTCTCAAAATTACGATATGTTACGGTGTAGAGCGACGGATCGTCTGCATGCATGGCCCGGCTCAGTACCTCCTCAAGTACGCCCTTTCTGCCCATCGGATCAGTGGTCTGGATTTCTTGTTATATATCATGAGGAGCAATCTCTAGACAAATAGAGATGGCTTCCAAATCAGGCTCTACCCGTACGCGCAAGAGCCGCGCGGCAAAGAAATCGAGAGTTAGCCGGAGGAAGAGTTCGCCTGCCAGATCGACGAGGCGCACAAGCCCAAAGCTGTCGGCGGCGACAAAGAAAAGAATAGACAGCCTCCCGGAGCACGCCAAGCATATTTACGAAAAGGCGCATGCGAGCGCCCTGCGGGAGTATAAGAATCCGTCAAAAAGACGCGGAGGCAAGTCGCAGAGTAGCGAGCAGGTTGCACACAAGGTCGCCTGGGCAGCTGTCAAGAACGAGTACCAGAAAAAGGGCGACGAGTGGGTCAAAAGATAGGGCACTAGACAGGCAGGGCTGCTAGGTCTTTTTGTAGTGGAGCAGTCCGCCAGCCGCGACTATTTTTGCGATAAGGTCCGGAAATGGCTTCATTGCATAAACCTCACGGCCCTTTGTAAGATTCGTAATCTCGTTCTTGGCAAGGTTGATTTCAAGCTCGTCCTTGTCGGATATTTTTTCTAGGGTAGCGCTGTCAATTTCGATTGGAAGCAGGTACCCGCCGTCCACTGCATTTCTGTAGAAAATGCGGGCAAATGAGGGCGCAAGGATCGCCTTGATGCCTGTTTGAGACAGCGCGATCGGGGCATGTTCTCTGCTTGACCCGCATCCAAAGTTCGAGCCGGCCAGAACAAAATCCCCCTCGGTCACCTTTTCAGAGAACTTGGGGTCAATTCCTTCCATCGCATGTTTTGCGAGTTCCTTGTGGTCGTGGATCTTTAGATACGGGCCTGGAATAATGACGTCGGTATCGATATTGTCCCTGCCGTATTTGTGAACCCGGCCCCTGAGAAGAGAACTGCTCATTTCGAAATGTCCCTCGGGTCCGTGATTTTGCCGCTGACAGCTGATGCAGCGACTACGAGCGGCGATGCAAGGTAGGTCTTTGATTCGACGTGGCCCATCCTTCCGGGAAAGTTACGGTTAGTCGTGCTGATGCATACCTCGCCTTTGCCGAGTACTCCCATGTGCGCTCCGCAGCATGCGCCGCAGGTCGGCGGTCCGACCACGGCTCCGGCGTCTATAAAGATCTCGACGAGACCTTCCTTGACAGCCTTGGCATAGATCGACTGCGCCGCCGGGAGCACCTCGGTTCGGATCTTTACTTTCTTTCCCCTGAGCACTTTGGCAGCCTCGCGGAGATCGTCGAGTTTTGCCCCCGTGCATGAACCGATGTAGGCCTTGTCAAGCGCCGTTCCCTGGACGTCCCTTGCAGACGCGATGTTTCCCGGAGAAAACGGCTTGGCAATTGTAGGCTCCATCTTTTCGATCTCAATGTCCATCACCTCGTCAAAGTGAGCGTCCGGGTCCCCCCTGACCGGCGCGTAATTCGCGCTGGTTCTGCTGCGCAGATAAGAGAACGTGGTTTCGTCTGGTTCGATTATGCCGTTCTTGGCTCCTGCCTCCGTCGTCATGTTGGTGAGGGTCAGCCGCTCTTCCATGCCCAGTTTGTCGATTACCTCGCCGGCAAACTGCATGGCCCGGTAGTTAGCGCCATCGGTCCCAATCTTGCCAATGATTTGCAGAATGATGTCCTTGGCCATTATGTATTCGGGCTTTTGGCCGTTGACCCTGAAGAGCATGGTTTCAGGCACCTTGAACCAGATCTCGCCATTCATGAGGACGTATGCGACATCGGTGTGTCCAAGACCTGCCGCGAACGCTCCCATCGCGCCGGTGGTATTGGTATGAGAGTCGCCGCCAACGTAGACCTCGCCCGGCAGCACCATGGCCTCCTCGTGCGACAGCGTATGGCATATTCCATACTGCCCCAGTCCGTACTTGAAGTGTCTCGATATCCCCATCTTTTTGGTAAAGTTTGAGAGAGCGATAACGTTTTCAGCAGAGACTCGGTCGGCAGCGGGAACAAAGTGATCCTCCGTTACCCAGACTCTGTCAGGGTCCCAGACCTTTTCAAGCTTGATGCCCTTTTTTTCCCATTCGCTAAATACCTTTATCACACCTGGCCCCGAGACATCGTGCATCATCACCTTGTCCACTCGTGCAAATACGACATCGCCCGGCGAAACCCTTTCCTTATCCGAAGCCCTGGCGAGTATCTTTTCGGTAATCGTCATTCCAGTCATTATGAGATAAACAACTTCCTTTGCGTCTAAGGACTGCTCTTGCTCAAGGCGGATTAATACCTTTTGAGAGGTGCGACCCAAAAGAATGAAACGTAAGCCAGCATAGTCACGGTTGGCGACAGCATGGCAATACAACTATTCCCAATCAAGGTCCCTCTCAAAAAGCGCCGGTTCGACCTCTTTGATGCGATTTCAAAGGGCTTTGACTTCACGGCTGATGACATCCTCATCGTCTCAAGCAAGTTCGTGTCCATGAGCGAAGGCGCACTGGTAAAGCTCTCAAGCATAGTACCTACTGCCCGGGCGCGCAGCCTGGCTAAAGAGGCGAGCATGGATGCGAAAATGGCACAGCTGGTGCTTTTGGAGGCGGACTATCTTTTGAGAGGCGTCCCCGGATTTGTACTTGCTGTGAAAGACGGGATGATAGCGCCCAATGCAGGAATCGACAGGTCAAACGTTCCAAGAGGCTATGCAATCCTTTATCCCAGAAAACCGTTTGAAAGCGCGCGCCTCCTGCGGCAGCGGTTTTCTGAGGAACTTGGAATCCGCACTGGTGTTGTCATATCTGACAGCCGCCTCATGCCGACTCGTGTGGGAACAACAGGGGTATCCATCGCGGTTTCAGGATTTGAGCCGGTCGAGGACATGCGCGGGAAAATGGACCTATTTGGAAATCGCCTGAGAGTCACCCAGAAGGCAACTTCGGACGGGCTGGCGACCATGGGCGTGGCCCTGATGGGCGAATCAAACGAGGGGGTACCTGCAGTCGTGGCGAGAGGAGTACACGTAGTCTGGACGGACAGGGAACTGACCTGGAAGGACATGGCAGTCGCGCCTGAGGTCGACATTTACCTGAGCGCGCGTAAAGATCTGGTAAAGGTGAGGTAGAAAACTGTCCAAAGACAGGCTTACATAGAGTTTTAATACTGCCTCTAATGGAACAAACTTAAGCAGGATTCTTAATGTCTGAATTTCTGACTAGCTATCCCAGAACGAGCATCGTCAGGGGTCTGCAGGACTTGATTCGAAAAGAGGAAATCGAGTTGGACCATCTCAGCCTGATGGTCAAGACCAAGAAGGATGAGATTATCAGGATGCTTATCGAGGAAGGCTTTCGGAGCGTCAAACTAGAGAACAAAAAGCCGACGCAGATCGGTAGCGGCTTTTCAAAGAGGCTGAGCAAGCCCTGGGAGATGCATGTCCGGCTTCTTGAGCTGCAGCAGGGCCTGATCGCGATTCAGGCAGAAGTTGAGATATCGCGCAAATACATCCAGCACATCAGGTCTGTGAGAGTGCCGGTGATTTACGAAATTGAGACGCTCCTGAAGAAGCATTCCATCGAGTACAGGATCTGGAATGCCAAGGTGCGCGACTATATCACGAGCGTTATCGACAACCACCAAATTAAACTCAGGGGACCTTCGCTACCGCCGGTTTCATGGAAGCACATGGTGGGCTACTGCGTAACTCTGTCGCTGGTTTACCTGCTAAAGTTCACGGGAATTCTTCACTGACAGGGCGGCCTCAAGTCGACGGCCACGGGGCAAAATCCTTTATGGGTTGTTACGTCCTAGCTATGGCGGCCGGGTAAATCAAGATTGTCGAGCGATGCTGCCATATTCCGGCACTACGGCGTGTCTCCCTGGGAGATTGAGGTAATATTTGCCACTCTTCGAAGAACCTTTGTTGTGCAGGAGGAAGAGCTCCGGCCTGACGAATCCGATTATGTCAGCATGATTGAAATACACTTTCCATTCCCATACGGAGAGGCCTTTTTCCAGCAGTTTTCGATGGAAAGTTGGTTTCGGATAAAAGGCGTGCTCAAGGATGTCAAGCGACGCAGGGGGCGAAAGGGCCTGAAGACGTACGTTCAGTTTGAAGGAGTTGCCATGTCCGAGCGGCCTCATGTCATGTTTCCCCTTCTCTCCAAATCAGACAGGCCCTACGAGATGGGGATTGAAAAGCTGGAATACCTGGTTGACATTGTGCCACTGCAGCTGAAGGGGCTTCCCGAGGACGCCCTCGAGGTCTGGTACTCTTTTGACGAAGCATCGTTCAAGTGGTTTCCGGGCGTCGCGAGTGGCAAGGACGGCAGAAAATACGTTTTCGCGTCGGAAGCCTGGCGGCCTTCGGCCTAGCCCAAGGTCCCTTGAGCCATCTCTGAAGTATTTGCGCGGGCTATTTCAGCTGGTCGACTATCTTTGAATCGTTTATTGCCTTGACGAGGTCCTTGTACTTTCTGTCCATGAACTCGAGCGATTCGGCAAGTTTCTTTGATTTTCCGTACTTGAATCGAACAAGCTCCCGATGCCGCCAGAAGTGCTTTCCGTCGCCTATCGAAAGAGTCGTAAAATAGTCCGGCCCCTTTAGCGAATCTGGAAGTTTTATGGAATATGGGAGAAGGTACTCTACGCTGACCCATTCGTCGCCGTCCGGATAGTCGTTTCCAGTTGAAAGGTCGAAGAAAAGGTGCAAGATATCTTCTCTGGTCAGCCCATCATCGGAGAGCACAGGATGCCGGACGCCGGCCGATTTGTGATAATCCATCTTGAGCAATTCTGGCTCAAAATATGACTTGATGATGGCCCGGCGAAAAATCTCGTTGGCATCTTTCAGGTTCAAAGATGCTGGTTAAATACATGAATATTATATAATCTTTTTAAAGCCAATCCTATTTTTTTACATCCTCGACATCGACACCAGTCGGACTCAATCTGAAAAAAGCAGGCTCGACGTATTACTCATGCAGCCTGAGAGCCCGCGGGTTCCAAGAAAGGATTAATACGGCATTGAGAGTGGCTTTACAACCATAATTGGGGAAGAAAGAACTAGCCGCGCTCTTTGCAGCAGACCCCGACAGGTATTACAGGGTCTCGCTATTTGACAGGCTCGGATTCCAAAGGCGCCGCTGCAATCTCTGCGACAAGTTCTTCTGGTCGCTAGATTCACAGCGACTGTCCTGCCCTGATCATGAAAGGTATTCCTTTATCGGCGCTCCTCCAACCGACCGCCGCCTGGATTACGTGGGGGCCTGGAAGGAGACTGAGAAGTTTTTTCGGGACAATAATCACCAGATAGTCCGGCGATATCCCGTCGTGTGCCGCTGGCGAGATGACCTGTATTTTACCATTGCATCAATTGTAGACTTTCAGAGAATTGTCGGCAACCAGATCGTGTTCGAGCTGCCGGCCAACCCGCTAGTGGTGCCGCAGATGTGCCTGCGGTTCAACGACATTGAGAACGTGGGTGTTAGCGGCCGCCATTACACCGGGTTTTGCATGATTGGCCAGACCTGCAACGCGGATCAGGAGGGAGGGTACTGGAAGGACAGGTGCATTGACCTGGACTTTGGCATGCTGACAAACGGCCTTGGCATACGTCCGGAGGAAATCACATTCGTCGAGGACGTGTGGATGGGCGCCGGAGCCTTTGGCTACTCTCTGGAGTACTTTGTCCGCGGGCTTGAACTTGGAAACGCAGTCTTTACAGAGTTTGAGGGCAACGAAAACCAGTACAGGCAGATGCCAAACAGGATTATAGACATGGGAGCCGGCCTTGAGCGGTTCTCATGGATTACCATGGGAACCCCGACCAGCTACGACTGCTGTTTTGGCCCAGTGCTAAAAAAATTGGTCGAGGCAACAGGCACCGATTCCGATGAGCAGATCCTTGCCAAGTATTTTACCACGGTCTCAGACAAACTCGACTCTATTGCAGACATTAAGGAGCTTCGGAGAATTGTCAGCCGCGACATCGGGCTTTCTGAGGAAGTAATCTCAAGACACGTTTCACCGTACGAGGCGATCTATACCGCCGCAGACCACATCAGAACCCTGGTCTTTGCAATCTCTGACGGCGCTCTGCCATCGAATGTTGGCGGTGGCTATAACCTCAGGGTTATCCTGCGCAGGACGCTTTCGATACTTGAACGCATGAAATGGAGCTCCGTCAGGGTCGAGGACATTGCAGACATGCACATCGACTATTTGTCTTCAATCTACCCCGAACTTGAGGAGCACCGCGAAGACGCCAGGACAATACTCCAGCTTGAATCGAGCAGGTACGAAGGATCCCGCGAGCGCATGGATGCCATTGCCGTGTCCCTCAAGAATTCAAAAAAGGGTGGAGAACTCGCGGTTCAGGACCTTGTCAGGCTTTACGAATCAGACGGCATCACACCAGACTTTCTTGTCGAACAGGGCGTCATAGCTTCCGTTCCTTCCAGTTTCTACGTAAAGCTTGCAGAGCTCCACGCCAATTCCGCCGCTGCTGCCCAGGGCCCCGCGATTTCGGCCCGCTCCATTGAGGGACTGCCCCCGACCAAACTTCTCTACTACGAAGACCCGTCAATGATGGACTTTGGCGCGACCGTACTGCGGATAATCGACGGCAAGTATGTGGTGCTGGACCAGACGGCATTCTACCCGCGCGGAGGAGGCCAGGAGCCGGATACGGGGTTTATCGGGAGCCTCAAGGTAGTCGAGGTGACCAAGCAGGCTGACGTTGTCCTGCACAAGATTGAAGGCGCTGCAAAGGGATTTGGCGAACTTGAAGCCGGACAGGCACTCCGCTGCATTGTTAATGCAACAAGGCGCGGCCTGATTACAAAGCATCACACGGCGACGCATGTCATTAATTCGTCATCGCGCAGCAACCTGGGCAGCTGGGTGTGGCAAAACTCGGCATTCAAGGACGAGGGCTACGCGAGGCTCGACATCACGCATCATTCTGCCCTTGCCAAGGAGCAGGTCCAGCGAATAGAGCAAACGGCAAACGAGGTAATCAGGAAAAACCTCCCCGTCGTTATCAAGACGTATGACCGTGGCGAGGCTGAGGAGTCTTTCAGCTTCCGGATCTATCAGGGAGGCGTGGTGCCCAACAATAACGTGAGGATCGTCAATATCGAAGGATGGGATATCGAGGCATGCGGCGGGACTCATGTTTCCCGAACAGGAGAGATCGGTCTCATAAAGATAACCAAGTCCGAGAGAATACAGGATGGCGTGGTGAGGCTGGAATTTGTCGCAGGCGAAGCAGCGATCAACTACGTGCAGAATCAAGAGAACCAGCTTGCCAGCATAGCGCAGTCGCTTGGATCGAGCAGGGAAAGAGTAGTTGAATCTCTTAACAAGACCCTTGAGGCCGGCGAGACGGCCAAGAGAAAAGCCCGCGCTGTTATCCGGAGCGTTGCCGGCGAAATGGCAAAGAAAGCATGCTCCGAGGCAAGAAAGCTCCCGTCAGGTAATACTCTCTACAGCGTAGTCGACGAGGAGCTCGATGAGGAGTACCATATCGCCGTCGGCGAGCTGGCGATAGCAAACGATCCCCACCTGGTATACGTTGCACTGATTTTCAAGGACGCGGGAATCCGCGTGATCGTGCTCTCCGGCACTGAAGCCAGAAAGACCGCTCCCGCGGGAAATGTTTCAAGGAAAGTGTCTGCAGCGCTTGGGGGCTCGGGCGGCGGCGACGCAAGATTTGGTCAGGGCGGCGGAAAATGCCGGGATAAAATAGCAAGTGCAATGGAAGAAGCAGAAAAGGCTGCGGGCGGATAGCCGTCGAAGGGCAGTGGATAGCATTGAGTGAGCAGAAAAAGATTGACTGGGAGTCAATTGAGAAAAAGTGGATTTCAAGGTGGGACTCTGAGCGGCTGTTTGAAGCGGAACCGGATGAAAGCAGGAAAAAATACTTTGTGACCGTCGCCTACCCATATCCAAATTCGCCCCAGCATATCGGACACGGTCGCACCTACACCCTGGCTGACGCTCATGCCCGCTTTATGCGCATGCGCGGATACAACGTACTGTTCCCGATGGGGTTTCACTATACGGGGACTCCCATCCTTGGCATGTCTCGCAGAGTCGCTGCCGGCGACGCGGAATTGCTTGAAACGTTTCGCAGGATATACGAGCTCGACGACGGTGTAGTCGCCACCTTCGTAGAACCTGTCCGGATTGCGAGTTATTTTCACAACGAGATCAAACAGGGCATGAAGGAGATGGGCTATTCCATCGACTGGCGGCGTGAGTTTACCACCATTGATGCTGCCTACTCCAAGTTTATCTCCTGGCAGTTCAGAACCCTGAAAAAGAAAGGGCTGATCGTTCAGGGCTCGCATCCGGTCGGCTGGTGCCCGAATGACCAGAATCCGGTTAGCCAGCATGATACCATGGGAGACGTGGAGCCTGACTTTAACGAGTATGTACTGGTAAAATTCAGGCTAGAACAGCAAGGCGACGGGAATGAGAGGCCAAGGATAATGCCTGCCGCAACTCTCAGGCCGGAGACGCTCTTTGGCGTGACTAACCTCTGGGTTAATCCGCACGTCGACTATGTGCTTGCGCGTGTCGACAAAGTCGAGGAGTGGATTGTTAGCAGAGAGGCCGCAAGAAAACTCGAATTTCTCAATCACAAGATCGAGATTGTGGGCACTATCAGGGGAGGCGATATCGTCGGCAAGCGGGTCATAAACCCAATAAACAGTGAACTTGTGCAGGTCTACCCGGCGGACTTTGTCGAGGAGGAAAGCGGGACGGGAATAGTCATGTCCGTTCCAGCGCACGCCCCGTATGACTTTGATGCCTTGGGCAGACTGCGCAGCGACAGCGAGCTTCGGGCAAAGTACTCACTGGGCCTTGTGGCAGAGCCGGTCAAGGTAATCGAATCGGACAGCTACGCGGGCGAGACCATACCTGCGGAACTGGCAATCTCTCAGGCCAAGTCAGCAGCCGGCGACGTCCTAGAAAAAGCCACCACGGAGCTATACTCTCACGAGTTCTACAAGGGCGTCATGAACGCCAGGGCGGGGCAGTATGCTGGATCTCTTGTTTCGGAGGCCAAGGTGAAGATAAAAGACGAACTGATCAGCCGCGGAAGCGCCGAGATCATGTACGAGCTGGCAAACCGGCCCGTCAGGTGCAGGTGTGGTGCAGAATGCGTTGTCAAGATACTGACGGACCAGTGGTTCCTCAATTACGGAGACAAGGAGTGGAAGTCGCTGGCGCACGAGTGCATCGGCAGGATGGATATTGTTCCGCAAGAAATCAGAGGCGAGTTTGATTATGTTATTGACTGGCTAAAGGAGCGCGCCTGCGCCCGGAGGTCGGGACTTGGCACAAAGCTCCCTTGGGACCCAGACTGGATTATCGAAAGCCTTTCTGACTCTGTAATCTACATGGCATACTATATCATCGCAAAATATGTCAATGCGGGCGAGCTTGCATCCAGCTCACTAGATGGCCTGCACGATTCATTTTTTGATTTTGTGATGCTTGGCTCCGGCAGCCTTTCAGCTGTCGCCAAAGAGAACGGTCTGCCCCAGGAGCTGGTCGCAAGGATCCGTGGAGAACTGAAGTATTTTTACCCGGTAGACTCGAGACACTCCGGCAGGGACCTGGTTCCAAACCACCTGTCTTTTTTCATCTTTAACCACGTGGCGATATTTCCAGCGGAAAAGTGGCCAAGGCAAATCGTCGTAAACGGTTCGGTGCTCATGGACGGAAAGAAAATGTCCAAGTCGCTTGGGAACATTATCCCGCTGCGTGCCGCCATCAAGGAGAACGGGGCAGACCCTATCAGGCTGGCAATGCTGGTGTCAGCAGAGCTGCTGCAGGACGCTGACTTTTCCTTCGACGCTTTACGGGGAATAAAGTACAAGCTGTCAGGCATACTCGACCTTGCATCAAGCGTCGCCGAACGCAACGCAGCAGAAGGCAGGGAAGAGCCGGAAGACCTGTGGCTCGCAAGCAGGCTTGAGAAGCACAAGGAAGAGACCACCCGCTCGATGGAAAAACTGAGGGTAAGAGAGGCCATACACACTATTCTTTACGTGCTGGAAACGGATCTGGGATGGTATCTGAAGCGGGCCTCTGCAAAGGGCAGGAACAAGCGCGATTCCGGCATGGCCAAGATCCTGAGGCAATATTGCGAAACCCAGGTTCAAATGCTGGCGCCGTTTGCGCCATTTACGGCAGACGAGGCATGGCAGCGAATGGGCAATAGCGACCTTGTTCAGAAATCCGGGTGGCCTGTGCCCGAGCCCTCTAGGATAAACTTGGTTGCCGAAGAAGCCGAGTTTCTCACACAGAGCATGATTTCAGACATCCAGAATATTCTCAGGGTCGCCAAAATCAACGCCAAGAAAGTGGTGGTGTATGTCGCATCGCCATGGAAGGTCAAGGTTTACGTCAAGGCCCTGGGGGAACTGCATGCAGGCAAGATGAACTTTGGAGAATTAATGAAGGCGATCATAGCCGACCCGGAGACCTCTAAAGCAAAAACGGATCCAAACCTTGTCAAAAAGATAATGGACGACATCCTGGCAGCGCCTGTCGAGGCCCGCGAAAGGAGGCTCAAGCTAGCCGGTCCGAATCAGGGGCCCTTTGATGAGGCCGCATCAGTCCTTGATGCTGCAAGTCTGATAGGACTTGAGGCAGGAGACGCCTCCGTGCAAGTCTATTCGGAAGAGGACGCGGCAAAATACGACCCCAAATCCAGGGCAAAGGGCGCGAGACCGTTCAAGCCGGCGATTTACATCGAATAGCGCAGGAGAGCTGCATGCATTTTCTGGTAGTATTTCAAAACCGGTCTGGCTGCCGATTACTATTTTCGAATAGCCCGCCTTGCTACCACCGATGAAGCCATGTACAAGACGAACCCGCAGCCGACCATTATCACTCCATAAAGCGACATCGCATCTATGTTCTGGTACTCACCAATTCCCACAATAATTGCCCCGACAACGAGAATTGCGATGCCCAGCCTCGCGGTAGGCGGCATCCTTACCTGAGCTTTTCTGGACATTCCACGGTGCATGCATTGCCTTCGAGGTATATTTCTCCTTCTTTCCCTTTCATACCATCCAAATCGCGCCAATCTTTTTATTGCATCGCAATGGAATTTGATTAGCCTTTGAAGTTAGCTGTCGTTGGTATCGGCGTTGCAGGAGCGTATCTTATGAACCGCCTGAGCGACAGTCACGACGTGCATGTTACTGGTTTTGAAAGGATGCCTGAGGATCAGCACGATGCCGTGTGCGCGTGGGCTACCTGCGACAGCGTCATGTCAGGGCTTGCGAAGAACTGCGGCCTGAACTTTGAGGATTACGTTTTACACAAAGGGAAGACCATGCATGTAGACCTTGGCGACAGGAAAAATATCGACCTTGGACTCAGAGGGATGGTAAGTTACGACAAACTCCGACTTATCCAGGACATGATACGGGGAACAGAAATAAAGTTTGGCCGAGCGCCGAGAAAAAGCGAGCTGGAGGATGATTATGACGTTATCATTGATTCGACTGGTTTTCACAGGAATTACCTCCCGCGACTGGCGAGGGAGATGTGGATCCCCTGCGTTCAGTACAAGGTAAGATACGAGTCGGGAAGGGAGCCCTTTGACGATTTTTACCTAAAGTCGTTTCCTTCGATGTCTGGCTACTTTTGGTATTTTCCGCTCGGCGGTGGCATCGCCCATATCGGCGCCGGCGACTTTAACAGGACGCACAATCAGTTCCTCGACGATTTTCTTGCGACGCACAAGTGCGAAGTGCTCAAAAAAGTCGGCAGGCCCGTAAGGCTAAGCCCTCCGGCAGATTGCGAGCCATTCACAGACGGACACAAGACGATAGGCGTCGGCGAGTCGATAGGCACTGTATTTCCGCTGCTCGGCGAAGGGATAATCCCGTCGACTTGGTGTGCCGAGCTGTTTGTGCAAAATCTGGGGGATTCGGAAGCCTACAGAATGGCGGTACTTCAAAAATTCAAAATTTATTCGCTCGTATTCCGCTTCATTCAGTTGAAAATATCCGGCCAGTTCAGCATGGTCAAACATTCCATGGAGATGCTCAAGATTTACCAGCACATGAAAGCCAATGAAGACCGCTATGGGATGGACATCACGATGTCCAACATGCTGCAAATCTCAAGAATCTAAAGCTTTAAAAATCGTGCAGGAGCAGTCGAGGCAATGAGCGCCAGCGACCCACGTTCCAGTGCCAACCCTAAGCATCACAGTGCCCAGTCAGCCGCTGCGATTGAGCAGCAGATAAACGAACTTGTGCAGCAGTCAAGGGTTTATGAAGCATATCTTAACGATGTCATGACCCGGCAGGTAACCGTAGCACGGATGCTTGAAGAGGCAAGACTGGCGTCCAGTACGATTCAGGCAACCTCGCCCGAAAGCCAGATAGACTCTCTTATGCCAATCGGCATCGGAGTCCATATTCACGCGACTGTGCCGCCCGTCAAGAAGCTGCTGGTTAACCTTGGAGCAGGGGTAGCTGTTGAAAAAAGCCGGGACGACGCTCTGAACTTTGTCGAGGCCCGAATAAAGGAGTTTGAAGTGGCTGCCAGGCAGCTGGAGGCGCAGAGGGCGGAGCTGGCAATGAGAATGCAGCAGCTGCAGTCGCAGGTAAACCAGCTTTTGCGCGGCGCCCAGTGATTCGCGCCGGCGTGCCGCGGAAAGAAATAATGCTTACGGCCTTCCCAGACAATATGGAGACTGCTTGACCATTGTTTGACAAACTCCGAAAGGCGTTTTCGAGCGCCGCAAAGAGCATAGGGCAGAAGGAGATCTCCGCCAAGGTACTCGACGACACGCTCCTAGAGCTCCAGATTGGCCTGCTTGAGAGCGACGTTGCCCAGGAAGTCGTCGATTCTCTTACTGATAACCTCAAAAAGACCCTGCTCGGGCTAAGGCTCGAAAAAGGCCAGACGGCAGAAGAAGTCATTCAATCAAGGTTCAAACAATCCATAGCTGAGGTTTTTGCAAAGGCCGGCCGGCTGGACATTGCGGAAAGGATTAGCGCAAAGAAGGCATCAAAATCGGGTCCTTTTTCAATTGTATTTCTCGGAATAAATGGTACAGGCAAGACCACGACCGTTGCCAAGATCGGGAACATGCTGCGCAAAAGCGGCATATCAGTCGTAGTTGCCGCGGGTGACACCCACAGGGCTGGAGCTATTGAACAGCTTTCCCAGCATTGTGAAAGACTTGCCATCAAGGTTATCGCCCAGAGGTACGGCGCGGATCCTTCTGCGGTTGGAAGGGACGCATTAGAATATGCACGCAAGCACTACATCGACGTTGTTCTTGTCGACACTGCCGGCAGGATGCAGACGTCCAAGAACCTTATGGACGAGATGGCAAAAATTGTGCGCGTTGTCAAGCCGGACATGAAGCTGTTCATTGGCGATTCGCTTGCTGGCAACGATACGATAAATCAGGCGAGAGAATTTTTTCAGTATACGAATTTCGACGGGGCGGTTCTTACCAAGGTGGACGCGGACGCGAAGGGCGGGTCGGCAATATCTATTGCCAGCATTACGTCAAAGCCAATAGTGTATATCGGCGTCGGTCAGGGCTATGACGACATTATTCCGTTCAATCCGGACAAGTTCATAGAAACGCTGTTTGGCGCCGCGGCAGACGTCACGGTGGAAAGCCTTATGACGCCAGGAGCCATTCAGTCCCCACCTGAGCCTGCAGCGGAAGTTCAGCCTCCGGCCATAGAGCCATTGAAGCCGACCGCTGAGCGTGCCTCAAAGGATGAGCGGCCAATTGCTACCCAGGCCTCATCCGGCCCCTTATTCACCATTGGCAGCCGCGAAAAGACAGCAGAGGAACCTCGCGACGTCAAACCTCCGGAGACAATCCCAGGCGGCCTCAAAGAACGTGGTCAGACATCTCCTGTTCAGGAACAGCGCGCAGAAGAAAAGGATCTGCCAAGGGCAACTGCTGAGCAGCCACAAGCACCCGAGCATGTCGAGGCAAAGCCAGGAAAAAAGAGCCGCTTCGGATTCTTTGGCAGAAAATCCAGCGCTGATGACGACAAGAAGGAAGAGAAAGAGAAGAAAAAAAGAGAGGAGCGGGAGAGGGAGAAAAGGCAGGAGGACCTGCAGCTTGCCGAAGAACCCCGAGAGGAGGAAAAAGAAGTTAGAGCGCCTGAATCGCCTCCAAAGAAGCGCAAGGATGATAAAGACAAGGGCGGGCAGAAAGACGAGGTAATCTATCTCTCAGATGAAGACATTGAAGACCTCCTCAAATAAGGGAGGGCAAGAGGTGCGCGGACTGGCCAAAAGGGACGTCCTTTCGATTTCGGATTTATCGTCGGCGGAAATCCTCGAGATAATCAACGCTGCAAGGCAACTAAAGCGCGACTTGAAATCAGGTCGCATGACCCAGCCACTCAGGGGGAGGTGCCTAGGGATGATCTTTCAAAAGCCCTCGACGCGCACCCGGGTTAGTTTTGAGGTGGCAATTAGCCAGCTAGGGGGATACGCCATCAGCCTCAATTCTTCGGAAATTCAGCTTGCAAGAGGCGAGACTATTGAGGATACAGCCAAGACGCTCTCGCTTTACATGGACTGTGTCATGGCCAGAGTCTATGCCCATGCCGATCTCGAGACGCTGGCTTCGCATGCCTCGGTGCCCGTAATCAACGGGCTCTCGGATCATTTTCACCCGTGTCAGACCCTTGCGGACCTCATGACCATCCAGGAATGCTTTGGTCGCTTAAAGGGGATCAAGGTCGCATGGCTGGGGGACGGCGATAACGTGTGTAACGACTTGCTGATAGGCTGTGCCAAGACAGGTGCAGACATATCTGTAGCGTGTCCAGCGGATTATGCGCCTCTGGAGCGAGCTGTCGACATCGCCCGCAAGGCAGGGGATGAAAGCGGTTCGCAGATACAGATAGGAGACGATCCGCGTTTTGCTGCGGCCGATGCTGACGTGATAGTTACTGACACTTTTGTATCCATTGGCAAAGAGGAGGAAATCTCTGACAGGCAGAAGGCATTTTATCCAAAATATCAGGTAAACGCACAGCTCATGTCAACTGCAAAGCCGGAGGCAATCTTTCTGCATTGCCTGCCGGCAAAGAGAGGCCAGGAGGTCACCTCTGAGGTAATCGACGGTCCCGCCTCAAGGGTGTGGCAGGAAGCAGAAAACAGGCTGCATGCCCAGAAGGCGCTGCTTTGTTTTCTCATCGTGTCGAGAGAGCACGAAAGTTATAGTTGAAGCGTCGGGGCTTTGCGCAAGCCAGAGAAATTAAAATATGTGCAACAGGTTCCAGACAACATGGCAAAGGTCGTCGTAGGAAATACCTCTGATATTCCTGAGGGAAAGATTACTCACGTGACAGCAGGTGGAAAGGAAATCCTGGTCGCCAATGTTGATGGGTCATATTACGCGACGAGCAACGTGTGCAACCATGCGGGGGCCGAGTTGCACGAGGGAGAACTCAGCGGCAAGGAGCTCACCTGTCCCTGGCACGGCGCTAAATGGGACGTGACTACCGGATCGCTCACTTGGTTCCCGCAGAAGCTGAAGGCCCTTACCGCTTACAGGGTGAGCGTCGAGAACGGTATTGTCTACGTTGACGTTTGAGGGCATGAGGCCCGGCCAACTATCGCCTCTTTGGCCGGCTTAACTTTCTAGATACAGACTCGATTTTGTCCTCGAGTGTTTGATTCTTGTCCAGTCGTTCATCAATCCTTACGCTGGTAATGATCCTCTGTGCACCGCTTGACCTTGCCGCCATATGGGCTGCCGAAACCGCCTCTAAGACGCGTTCAAGATTCTCAGCCTCGATCTGGGTGCCAAGGGCGGTTAGTGTTGCATGGACCCCCCTGACGCTCCGAATGGCCTTAAACGCAGCTGCTATCTGCGTGCTCATGCTTGCGCTTTTCCTGCCGGTAATGGGCACTATGCTTATCTCGGCATGCACTGCCATGTGCGTACAACTGTTCGTCCGCCTAGAAATAACTAGCTGACGGGCGAAGTTAATTCTTATTATCGACTGGCGGAAGAGGATTCGGTTGGATATCGATGAGTTTGTCTCCAGCCTGCCGAAAGATGTGGTGTCCGGAGACAAAGTCCTGCTTTCCAAACACGTTCTGCAGCGCATCTTAAAATTTGCAGGCCTCAAGCGGACAGACGTCTTTTACCACCTCGGATGTGGAACCGGCGAGGCAGTCGCGATGGCCGCCCTCGAATTTAAGGTGAGAAAATCTATCGGCGTTGAGCTGAATAAGGAATTTGCAGAGGTCGCAGCAAGAAATATCTCTAAAATCAAGCGGGCCGAAATTCGACAAACGGACGTACTTGACGCCGACATTTCGGATGCGACCGTAATCCTGTTTTGGTTTAGCGAACCCGAAGTTGTGAGAAAAATGGAGAAAAAGTTCCGCCGCGACCTCAGGGATGGAGCCCGGGTAATTACAGTCTGGTCTCCACTCGGCATGAACCTTCCAGACAAGGTCGAGTTTCCATTTTTTGTGTGTAAAAAGCCGTTCCATAAGGCCAGGTCAATTCGTGACCAGATAGAAGCCATATACGGCAACAGGTGTATCGACTTCACCGCTGCATGGCTGCTGGCAGAGCGGTACATAGACCAGCTGGGGTCCGTCCAGGCAGAATATAGAAGGTTCCTGAACATGATTCAAAGCATGGTCATCTGGATCAACGCTTGGAATATGGGCGTCGCCTGTGAAAAGGAGATCCCGCCGCCGGTTGAAACGTACATCGGAATCCTGAAGACCTTTTTCGAAATTGACATGTCCGGGATGATAATGCAACCCGAAAAGTCAATCAAACGCGATTAGGGCTTTTCGATTGCCTTAGGACCGGCCGCATTAAACTAAAAGGAATTCGCTTAATATCCGGCACCCTGCTAGGACAGGTGTTTAATGGACAGCCGTGTCAGGGACTCGGTGATAAAGAAGATTCACGAGGCCGCGGATAACAGCGAAGATGCAAAACTTATTGCCGAAGCACTGATAGGCGAAGTCAAAAACCCGCGCGATTTTCTTTTCGGAATTATTGTCGGCAGGATTTACAATTCGTTTCACTACCAGACCAGGAGGATTCTTGGAAGAAGCGAGACAAGGCAAGAGTTCATAGAGTTCAGAGAGCTGCTCGGCAGCAATACCGATGAAATCAGCCGTGCCATCCAGCGATCTTTTCAGGATCGCCAATAGCTGCGTCGCGCTCCCGCGTTTTGGTTGTCAGGGTCAATAAATTGCAACTGGTGCAATTTTCAAGAACAAATTTCTGGTAAATCTTTTTAAGCTACCAGCTTTCACTGACACAAAGCTTGTCTCGTGACTTCTCCGAAGACATGGTCGCCCTGACACCCGATGAAATCAATCGCTTCATATCAAACCTAAGAGACCGATACGCCTCCGATCCGCAGCCCGTAAAACGTCGCTCGTCCCAGCGCCGCTAGTGCATAACTCCGGCCATTGATTGGCGGAAGAGCGGAGATCACGCGAGAGCATCGCAGAACATGCGTGTAAAGTATGATTCCGGCAAACTGGGAGTCATGAAATAAGATGTTGAATTCCGCATTCCGCTCCTAGCAACATTCTTGGAATTTGCTTGAGTGAAGGCTTGTACAGTGTCTCAGTTCAATAGGATTTTTGCTTGCTGTCTTTAAAATTAGTTAGTATAGCCTTAGTGGACATGCTAGTTAGTGACGACCCAAAGATTTTAACTACAGGAATCATACAGCTCGCAGAGATGGAATTTCGTCTCGGCAGGACTCACCGGAATTTGTCGGTTCCTGCGATGGTTGAAACAATTATTGCGAGGAAGGAAGGAATCCTGTCCTCCTCTGGCGCCCTGTCAGTTAATACAGGCAGGTTCACCGGAAGGTCTCCCGATGACAAGTACATTGTTGACGATGAAACCACTCATGACATTGTTGACTGGGGCAAGGTCAACAAGCCTATTTCCGAAGAGAATTTCGAAAAGATCCTTAAGCGCATGCGTGCCCACGCGGAGGGCGGCGAGTTTTATGTCTTTGACGGATTTGTAGGTGCGGACCCTTCCAGCCGGTTGCCGATCCGGGTAATCAATAACCGTGCTTGGCACAACCTGTTTGCGCGGCAGCTCTTTATCCGGCCTTCGAGTGAGGAGCTGGGGCACTTTAGGCCCGAGTTTACGCTGCTTTCATGCGACGACTTTGCCGCGGACCCCAAGACGGAGGGCACAAGAACTGAGACATTCATCATAATAAACTTCAAAAAGAAAATCGTTCTCATAGGCTCGACGTCCTACGCAGGAGAGATAAAGAAGGCAATGTTCTCCATCATGAACTTTCTGCTTCCAAGAAAGGGCACATTTCCAATGCACTGCTCGGCCAACGTCGGATCAGATGGGCACACGGCCCTGTTTTTCGGCCTTTCCGGCACAGGCAAGACCACGCTTTCGGCAGACCCCCAGAGAAGGCTTGTCGGGGACGACGAGCATGGATGGTCAGACCACGGCATTTTCAACTTTGAAGGAGGCTGCTACGCCAAGTGCATAAACCTGAGCAAGGAAAAGGAGCCGCAAATCTGGAATGCCATCCGGTTTGGCGCGGTGATGGAAAACGTCATCGTCAACCCGGAAACCCGCGAGCCGGATTTTGATGACGGCCAGAGGACAGAAAATACAAGGGTAGCCTATCCTCTTGACTATATCGATGGCTCGGTGATACCAAGCGTCGCGGGCCACCCGAAGGTGATTGTTTTTCTGACGGCCGACGCGTTTGGCGTAATGCCCCCGATTTCCAAATTGAGTCGCGAGGGAGCAATGTACCACTTTATGTCAGGCTATACGAGCAAGCTGGCAGGCACCGAGCGCGGAATTACAGAGCCGCGCGAGACGTTCTCTCATTGTTTCGGGGCGCCTTTCATGCCCCTTCATGCGCAGGATTACGCCAAGATGCTTGGAAAAAAGATTGCCGGGCACTCTACTCGAGTTTACCTCATAAACACTGGCTGGTCAGGTGGTCCATACGGGGTCGGGAAGAGGATGAACCTGTCCTATACGAGGGCAATGGTTACAGCGGCTCTGTCTGGTGAAATCGACAAGGCACCATTGAGGCACCACGAGATCTTTAACCTTGACATGCCAACGTTCTGCCCCGGCGTGCCTTCAGACGTTTTGGACCCGCGAAACACTTGGTCCGAGAAGGAGAGATACGACTCGTCTGCAAGAAGGCTGGCCGGACTCTTCATAAAGAACTTTGAAAAGTTTGGCAGCGTGCAGAAGGAAATCGTTCAGGCCGGTCCGCGGGGATAAGATGATTGGTAGCCCGGAGCAGATTCGAACTGCTGTCTCCAGGTATCTTCTCTAAAAGATCCAGAGCCTGGAATCCCTAGCCCTCAACCATGGAGATTGGCCACTAGAATCGGCGCCTGAAACCTTTTAATTTTCAGGCTCGACCGGGCTAACACGAGCTACGCATGACGAAACTAAGATACCGATATTTAACGCTTGGTATTGATTTCCCTAATCACTTGGCCGTATTCCAGCAGCGCTCGCTTGCGCATGTAGGGGATCAGCCTATAATGGATAGAGTAGATGTTCTTGTTTCTCGAAATAATTCCTTTTATCAAAAGCGACACAAAACCTCCTGCCACTTTGGACGGCATTATTCCGCTCTGCCTGCAGTAAGCATTTCGTTTCTGGTGGTATTCGTCCAAGCTGAAGTAAGACCTGTTCAGGTCGAGAACCAGCGGCCATACAACGTATTCCCACACCATCCTCCTATTCTCTGTCGACGACGCGTGCTTGCCCTTCCTCTCCCGAGGCTTTCGGCCGTGGGCCGGGGAGCTCTTGTGCGCAGGGTCAAACCCCTCTGCGAACCGCCCGTCTTGCCTAGTCTGCGGGCTTTGGCGCAAGATAGGGTAGATTTAAACTCCCGGTTTTATAACTCAATAGAGCTTGGAAGGGCAACAGGTCAATCCGGTAGAGCATTCCCTGAAGATTTTATCAGAGAAATGGGAAATAGATCCGCGCGTATACGATTTCGAGCTAGGCAGGCGCGACGATGTCACTGAGACCCGGCTTTCTGTGGACGGCGTCATATTTCATATTCCCACGCTTTCGCGGGAGGGGTTGTATGTCGTCTGGAAGTGTCTTTGGCCGGACTGCCACAACTGCTGCGAACGGCAAGGCAGACTGCCGCTTACAACCAAGGATATGGAAATAATATCAAGAAAATTAGGTTACCACAGTTTAGCGAAATTCCTGCAGAACGAGACAACGATTTCCAGCTGGGAGGAACACGCGGCATTCGGAAACCTCATTACAAACCTAACCATGATCTCGCTCAAGAGAAAGCCTGACGAGAGCGAATCAGAGGACGGAACCCCGCTCAGATGCAGGCACCTTGATAACTCTGGTTCCTGCCAGCTACATCCTGACAAGCCAGGCGTCTGTTGGCTCTACCCCTTTGCATCATGGCTAGAATCGGACGCCGATGGAAAGGCAGTTGCCCATGCAACATTTCAGTTTACTGGCGACTGTCCGGGCTTTTATCTTGACAAGTCGCTTGATGGATTAATGCAGGTCCTCAAAGAATATGCGCCGAAAATATTCGATTACAACATGGCTGTCAGCAGGACGGGGAGGCAAAATTACAGCTCGATAAGCTTTGTGAACCTGAATTCATGAACTCAAGACTGCAGTCAAAAAGAAAGATGCGCTAGGCGCTAAAGCGCTTTGCGACTTCGTCCCAGTTTACGACGTTCCACCACGCTGCCACATAGTCGGCGCGTTTGTTCTGATACTTCAGATAGTATGCATGCTCCCAGACATCTAGCCCCAAAAGCGGGACCAGTTTTTCAGACTTCCACCTCGTCCAAGGGCTCGTCTGATTGGGCATGGTGGTAAACTGGACGGAGTTGGTGTTTTTGTTAAGAACGAGCCATCCCCAGCCGCTTCCCTGAATGGCAACGGTATCCTTTGAAAACTTGTCCTTAAACTCTGCAAAGCCGCCAAAAGTTTTCTTTATCGCGTTTGCAAGCTCGCCAGATGGCTCGCCGCCTCCGCCCTTTTTCATGTTATTCCAGAAGAGAGTGTGATTAACGAAACCACCGCCGTTAAAGTTCACGGCGCCTCGGACTGATTCAGGCACGCCGTCTATATTCTTCAATATGTCCACCGCCTCCATATTTTGGAAATCAGGTGCAGACCCAAGTGCCTTGTTGAGGTTGTCGGTGTAGGCCTGATGATGCTTGGTGTAATGTATTTCCATCGTCCTTGCGTCAATGTGTGGCTCCAGTGCGTCGTAGGAATACGGAAGTGGAGGTAAGGTGAAATTTGCCATGTAACCAAAAACGCCGCGCATGAATATATTGTTTGTCAGAATGCAGCTAGTAGAGGATAGCACCTAGCGCTTTGTCTGCGCAGGCACGTGCGACAGTGAGATCGCGTGATCATCGATCATTGTTCCGACTCCCACTCCGACGCTTTCAATCCTGATTTTCAGCCCATCAAGTTCTGAGTCTGATAATCCGTACTTGGCAGCAAGCGATTGTTTGACTTTATCCTCAGGATCTGATATTTGCCCTACGTCTGAAGGCACGGTAACGTCGAGCAGCTTTAGCAGCTGCGAGGAGGGGATCTTTGAAGAAGAGTCGTTCAAAATAGTAAACACAATCTTGTCCGCGTACACTGGGTGTGGCAGTGTGTCGAGCGCATTAGCGGTGTAGAAAACCTGCACGTCCAGCGGGTCCACCTGGCCCGACTGCTGACCCACAACTGATGTGCCGTTGTCGCTGAGTTCGCCGAGGAGTTGCGGATCGAGCGGGGCTTCAATCGAGATGAAGCCTTCAGCGAAGGAGCTTCCTACGCTGAAAAGCTGGGTCAGATCCTTGCACACAACGGCCGAAGCAGTATGCGGCTGCAGCGTTTGAAGTATCGTATTGCCAAGCGCGCCCTTGCTCAGGCTTGCACTCCAGAACAGCTTGACTGGAAAATCTTGCTTGTTAAAGATGCTAATGTCCGTATCATAATGGCCGGGCCGGAGAGGCCCTTCAGACCCCGAAATCGTGCCACACTCGAACTTGACAGTGTATACAATGCTCTTGGCAGGGCTAGAAGCTTGATCGTTGCCCTGCGTCTGGGATTGGGTATTAGAAAAACTAACAGTCAATGACTGCGAGCCAGAAATAGTCACGAGCCGGGAAAGCTTGTTGAGCTGGAACTGTGGGGGCACTGCGGTCTGGGTTACGGTATAGTTGCCGGAGCTAATTCCGCCGACTGTTATGACACCCGCTGTCGGGTTACTGTCGCCCTGACCCCCGTCCTGTACGGTTATCGTTTCTCCAGACTTGGAGGCAGGAAATGGAGCGATGGTGTAGGTCGCATTAGGGACGAGTGCGTCGGCGGAGATTGTAATGATTGTAATCGTACCGCCGCCTGGAGCGCTGTAAGCGGGCTTGCCGTTGCTGCCGGGAGGGCTCCCGCTGTTCCAAAATAGTGACGTAACAATTGTTACTATGACCGCCGTGGCGACAACCGAAAGGATTGTCGCGCTAGTTCTTGGCGACATGAAATAACTAAACTTCGCCATTCTTCATAATAAATCATTAGTACGAATTTCGATTTCTGTCAAGAATTAAATATACAATCGCTCCAAATCGAAATCGTGATCGGACAGGCCTTTGTACGATACGCCACGATCTCTGCAATTGTTTTTGCTCTGGTTTTTCCGGCTCTGGCATTTAACAAGAAAGTCTACGCGGATGGCCTCTTTATGGAGAACCTGCCTCCCGCAAGCGTCGGAAACCGCGATGCTAGTTTGTTTGTGAGAATAAATCCACCCGTGCTCGTAAGTGGATCCAATTCTGACGCATACCTTCAGCTGCGCCTCTTCGACGCCAAGACGAACGAGACTATCAAATCCACAACCTTTGACATCACTGTTACGAAGGGAGTTGAGAAAGATGCAAAGGTCATCATGGAGCAGGTCTTTACGACCGATAGTGGGCTACTCACCCTCCACATTACGCCGACAAACGGCTCCGTCACTGTTAATGCTAACCAGGACCCGTTTCTCAACGCATGGCAGGCGGACCCGGGAGGCGATATCAAGATCAGCGGCCCGCTCTTGCTCGACGGGGGCTTGTACCATTTTCACATCAGGATATTGACTGTGGACAACATCAGAAACCTGTTCTCTGACACTAACGCGCCCACGTTCGACTCGTACCTGAGCGTCGGCGACGTGACGAACAGAAACATTTCGCAGAGCGGCCAGCAGTACAACGCCACGCTGATTTCATATTACGACAAAGCAAACGGGTTCAGCCTGAACCCAAGCGCCAAGACCTTTACTTGGAGTATGCCATTTAATTGGAATGCAACGAGAATCAAGAACGCTCCCTCCTTCCTCGTCCATGAAGAAGTTCGCATTCCAAAATCTCTCAAAGATATCGGCGACACGAATTCCTTTAATGCCACGGTCAATGGACAGCCACTGCAGGGCAGACAGCTAATCGTTGATCCGTTCACATACAGCAACGCAGTCGTCGTCCACTATTTGCTTGCCAAAAACGATGTGCTGAACATGGCCACTTCGGGCGTAAAGAACAATACCTCGATGAATTTCGCCCTCTCGCCTGCCTCGGCCCCGGTTGCAGAGAACCAGACCAGCGGAGAATGGCGTGCAGAGCGGTCCAACGTCATCGTGACATGGACTCCCAGCCAGCTTGCTTCAGGCAAGGACAGCACGCTTCACCTTCAGTTCATTGATACGCAGGGCACGGGCCAGCAGATAAGCGGCAACGTCCACTATGACCTTACGGTCAAGGACATGGACGGCAATGTGGTGATTTCAAAACCGGGACTAGTTGCAAAAGGCGGCCAGGATACCCAGACACTGAACTTCCCCGCCGACAAGACGTACAGAACCGAAGCCAAGATAACATCCATTGATTATCAAAACCTTCCTTCCGACATCCGCGTGGATTACGCGAGGGGCGTCGTGGTGGTACCCGAATTCCCCGCAGGCTCCCTCATCGCCATAGCTGGCATAGTTGCTGCCGCAATAGCAGTCCAGAGGTTGGTAAAGAAAAATCCAGCATAGTCAGCCTGAGACCAGATAACAATAATTCAAAATGCTTGACCGGCTATGCAGTTTTTCTCACCTGCATAACCGGCCAAGCTGTTCCCCATCGGTTTGGTCGATGTAGCATTTCTATTCCTGAATCACAATTTAAATGTGCCGCCTCGCAGGCTACCGGATGTATGAGCTGAATCTGCAGTTGCCAGCGTTTATCTGCGTTGGATGCAGGGTCCAATAATTTCCAGAAATAGGTTTAAATGAGTACTGAGCATACAGATTTCGAATTGCCAGTCGTAGGGATTGATGACCTGGCTATTTACGTGCCCAAACTTTACATCGATTACAAGGATTTTGCTGAAGCCAGAGGCATTGACCCTCAAAAGCTTGAATACGGCATTGGCATCAGAAAGATGGCCATCGCCGACACTAACCAGGATCCAGCTTGCATGGCTGCCAACGCCTGCCTCAAGTTGATGCAGAGAAACCATCTGCACCCGCAAGATATAGGCAGGATTTATGTGGCAACCGAGTCATCGCTTGACGAGTCAAAGGCTCTCAATTCTTTCGTGGTTGGAATGCTCGAGCAGATCTACGGCGAGGGCTCGTTCGAGCATGCGGGCGGCATCGAATGCAAGTTTGCGTGCGTCAGCGGATCTTATGCGCTTTACGATAATGCAAACTGGATAAGGGCAGAGGAGAACAACGGCAAGGCAGCGATCGTTGTAGTCAGCGATATTGCAAAGTATGACATCGGCTCTTCGGGCGAGTACACCCAGGGCGCCGGAGCAGTCGCGCTTTTGATAAGCGAGAAGCCCCGCCTTCTCGCTTTTGACCAAAAAGTTGCTTCCACAACCATCAAAAACGAATATGACTTTTACCGGCCATTTGGCAAGGAAACTCCTCTGGTCAATGGAAGCTATTCCAACCTGCTATACCTCATTTCGGTCAGAAAGGCCTTTGACGCCTACAAGGAGAAGGCAATCAAGTCAGGTCTTTTGAAGCTCAAAGACGGCGAGTCCATTACTGACCATATTGATTTCTTTGCGGTGCACCTTCCGTATCGAAGGATGGGAGAAAAGGCCCTTGCATACCTTCTCAGGCACGAATGGAGGCATCTTCCAAGGTGGAGGAACGTCGTAAAGGAAATAAGCATGGAAGAGCCAGTTCCAAAGGATCCCAGGGGTACAATAGAATCGATACTTGCTGACACTCAGTTCATGAAGGCCGACGAGCAGTTCAGGCGCGGCTTTATGCAGACCTCTTTCTACAACGAGGTCTATGAAAGCAAGATGGCCAGTTCCCTTGAAGCATCGTCTATCATTGGCAACCTCTATACTGCTTCAATGTACATGGGCCTGCGTAGCCTCTTAGAGTTCGAGTATAACAAGGGGACCGACCTGTTCGACAAGCGGGTAGGATTTGGGTCATACGGCAGCGGTAGCAGCGCCATGGTCTTTAGCGGCATCATTCAGCCCGAGTACAAGGATGTCGTGAGCAGGATGGACCTCGAAGCTGACATTGGCTCGAGACAGAAGCTCTCCATAGAGCAGTATGAGAGGCTCCATAGAAACGAACGCGATTTCACCGACTCTGTCATCTGTCCTCACAGCGAGTTCGTGCTGGTAAAACTTGGCGGGAGCACCGCAGACAAGGCCGGCCTGCGAGAATACGATTACGTCAGCTAACGACCTTAAACTCGATTCCTTTCTGGTGCAGCAGATTGACAAGCCGCTGCGCGTGTTTTTCATCCTCGATTTCCAGGCTCAGGTAGACTCCGGCAGTGCCCGGCGGAATGTTTGAGCTGAGCCGGTCATGCTCCACTTCCACGATGTTCACGCTGAGCTCCGCGATTCCATCGACGACGTCTCTTAGCGCTCCCGGCTTGTCCGGAAGAAGGATGAATATCCTGAGCATCCTTCCCATCTGCATCAGTCCCTTTGCCACGATTTGTCCGAGGAGGTACATGTCGATGTTTCCTCCTGAAAGAATAGACACAATGTTTTCACCGGGTTGGTGCTGCCTGCCGTTTGACAGAAGGTACGCCAGGCTGGCTGCTCCCGCGGGCTCGACAACCAGCTTGGCCCTTTCCATGAGCAGAAACATCGTCTTTACGATTTCCATGTCTTCGACAAGTACAATGTCGTCCAGGTGCTTGCGGATGATTTCAAAGGTCAACTTGCCGGGGTTCTTGACTGAGATGCCGTCGGCAATGGTATAACCGTGCTTGACGGATTGGAGCGACCCTCTTGCAAGTGACTCTTTCATAGCAGGGAAGGCCTTTGACTCGACACCGATTATCTTGACGTCCGGCCTCTTGGATTTTACAGCAATTGCCACTCCCGCTGCAAGGCCGCCTCCTCCGACAGGCACGTATATTTTTGACACGTCCGGGAGGTCCTCAATTATTTCTAAGCCGACTGTACCCTGACCAGCAATTACTGTCGGGTCGTCAAATGCGTGGATAATGGTCTTGCCCTCATCCTGCGCAATGCGCTTGGCAGAGTCCCAAGCTTCGTCGTAGTTTGATCCTTCCAGTATCACCTTTGCACCGTATGATCTCGTCGCGGATACCTTGGCAGGCGAGGCGTTCTGCGGCATTACGATAGTACAGGGGATTTTTTTTGAGGAAGCGGCAAATGCCACTCCCTGTGCGTGGTTCCCTGCCGACGCGGCTATGACCCCGTGCTTTGCCTGGTTTTCTGAAAGCGCGCTGACTTTGACGTAGGCCCCGCGCACTTTGAATGAACCGGTCAGCTGAAGGCATTCGAGCTTCAGGTAAAGATTTGAGCCCGTAAGACGCGAGAAGGTGCGAGAGGTCTGGAGCGGGGTCTTTCTGATTACGCCATCAAGGACGCGCCTGGCAGAATAGATATCATCAATGCTGGGGGCAGAAAGGTGTTTAGCGTCCAGGCCGCGGGCTTGATCCATCTGTGCTAGGCATAAAGTATGCCATAATTATAACTTGTGAGGAAAAAAACTGCCGGGAGGAGAGAAAAACAATAAAGAGGTTATGGAGGGCAGCCTTCCATTTTTTGGATGTAGTAGCCCTTTTGAGAAATGGATTTTTCGACCATGGCAGGTGCCTGCTGGATGTGGCAGAACTGGCATTCCTCTGAAGTAATTTTTTGTCCTGACTGTCCCACGCTTTCCAGGTACATCTTGCCGTATTCTATAGCCTTCTCATGCGGCGTCTTGTGTTCTACCACGACGTCAAAATGCATAACCTTGCCATCCTTTTTTTGAACGTATGTATCATATACTGCGCATTCCATGCAGGCAGATTGCCTGAGAGGGTATTTATTCTATTTCACCGTGTAAGGCGTGGCAGGCCTGCAACCCCGGACAGTCCACCGGGTGGAAGGCTGAGGGGAATGTTTTTGTCTTTCGCAATGACAGAAAGAGCAGTGTACCCGTCGGACATCTTTTCACGCATGTACCCAAAGTCAGAGGCGGGCCTTGTCTATCCGAAATATGAAGGATCACCGTCGGAAATTGACGACGTGCTTCAGACCAACATATTCAACGTAATGTTAGGGAGGAGGTCCCAGAGAAGTTTTGACGACCGCAGCGTAGAGGATTGGAAGCTTGAAATGATTTTCGCAGCCGCCGATACCTCCCCCACTGCTGGAGGCTTTCAGGGCTTTGAGCTCTACAATGTAAAAAATGAAGACATAAAATCCAGAATCGTTTTGGCGGCAAACAAGCAGCCTCATGCACGGGCACCGGTCGTTCTTGTTTTTTGCATGAATCCATCCCGCATCAAAATGAATTTCCCCGAAGACATTATCAAGAAGTTCTCAGTCCAGGACGCAACGCTTGCGGCTGGTTATGCGCAGCTAGCCGCACATGCCCTTGGCCTTAGCAGCGTCTGGATAGGAATGTTTGATGAGCGAAAGGTCATGGAAGCTCTGGGGACTGACCTCGTCCCGTCCTCGATCCTCTGTATCGGATATCCCAAAAAGATCTTGATGCCAAAGCCAAAGCGTAATCTTGCGGAACTGATTCACGAAATCTAGCAATTATTTTTTCAACGTATTAGTCAGGACTTCATGACTGAACGGAGCTCGAGTCAGCCAGGGCCTGCTCCAGCGCGTCTGACACCTGCTGAAGAGAGCTGACGAGCGCTCTGTCGTCTGACTCGGAGAGTTTGGCAGGGTCGAATAACGCCCTGGTCGAATCTGAGGCCTGACCGCTTGATCTCCTTCGCGCGCCCTTTGCAGGGGAGACCCACTCGATATCAAAATACGCAACAATGCCCTCTTCGCCTGAGAGCAGCCTAATGGAGTCAATAAGTACCGGCGTTGTGCGGTAGAATTCGAGTACGAAATCCTTCAGTTCTGACAGCAGGGCATCCCTTTGGGAAGTGATCCGCTCAAGTTCTGGAAACGCGCCCTTTACCTCGCTATTCTTGATGTCTAGTCGTTCTCGCAGCTGCTCGTCTTCGAACATCCGCACGAGTAGTTCCTCGGTGTCCAAATCCGCAAGACCCGCCGAACGGAGTTCTCCTTCCAGCGCCGAGTCGGCGGCGCTTGAAAACGAGACAAAGAGTTTGGCCGCAGACTCTTCGAGGCGGGCGAGAGCCTGCTTTATCTCGGGTATCCGCTTGTCGGATCTGTAGTATGGAAGTACATGAAATTGTACGCCAAAGTAGCCGGTCAGCCTGTAATGCCTGCCGATCTTTTTGATTATCTGGCAGTAAATCCTGCGCAAGTCATCGGTGTCGGAGCTTGAGATCTCGCATGAGTCCCATTCGTCTTGGAGCCTAGCCTTTAGGTTGTTATAGACAAGCTCCACCCGGCGCGGATCGAAAGTATCTGTCTCGATCACCGAGCCGTCAGCTACCATCGCCTCGGCACTTTGCATTTTTACCACGGGGTTTAGGACCTTCGAGTAGAGCTCAAGGATCTGGTCAACCATTTCCTTGGATTTCTTGCTTATAGGATCGGTCCCAGAAAAGGGTAAGCGCAATAAACAGCAAGCTGTCAGCAGGCATATATTTTAACCATGTTTAAATTAGATAATAGCTCAGAGTCTCTGCGGTCATTGTCAGGCAAGAATAAAGAGAGAAAGCCCACTGAAAAGGGGCTGGAAAGTGGCCCGATGTCCGAGGCCACGGGTGCTGCTCCCAAACGGGCGTCTGAGTCCAGCGCAAGCAATAGCCTTGTGGACATGATAATGGACGGCGCTCCAGATGATAATTCCCATTCTGCGGTGGTAGATTCCGCCACCCTTATCGCTCAGACGCAAGACAGGTTATGGCGCGCCCTTACTCGGAGGTTTCAGTACGACTCGTCGCTCAGTCAGGGCCAGGAGTATCTCTTAAACCACGTAAGCAGCAGGGTCCGGCTGGTAATTCTCTATGCAGACCTAGCCGGCTCGACCAACATGAGTATGACCTTGCCCGCTGAAAAGCTGTCCACGATAATTCAGGCCTTCACTTATGAAATGAGTTCGGTCGTTCAGAGCCACAAAGGCTACGTGCTAAAGTACGTTGGCGACGCGGTGATCGCTTTCTTTCCCTCCAGCTATAACAAAATCCTTGCTTGCGACATGGCGGTTCAGTGCGCCAATTCCATGATTACTGTGATAAAGAACGGGATAAACCCCATTCTCAACCAATACGACTATCCCGAACTCAACGTAAAAGTCGGAATTGATGAGGGAGAAAACGTTGTGGTGCAGTATGGGCACGACCGCAGCTCCCTAATCGATATCCTCGGCTACTGCATGAATATTGCGTCCAAGATTACGTCGCTTACAAAGCCCAACAAGATTTCGGTTGGCGAAGATGTATATGAAATGCTCCACCCGTCCATCAAATCAAAGTTCAAAGAGATGCCACTTGGCAAGGAGGAATGGAGATATACAGACAGGGAGACGGGAAGGCTCTACCGGGTTTACACCCTTAAAGAAGGAAAGGTTTACCGGTAGGATTTTTGCTTTCTGCGACGAGCGCCAGGGCCGCCGAATTTCTTTGACTCAGTCTGCCTGCTGTCGCCGGACAGAAGGTGCCTGTCATATTCCGTGATCTTGCGGCGGATTTCCTCCCGGACACTTCGGGTGTATGGGTGCTCCTTTGGATCCTTGCCACCCTTTTCCTGGCCCGTGAGTGCACGCGAGATTGCCACGGCGCTAGCAAAAGCCTGGCCCATGAAACCTCCGCCGTGAACCTGAACGTCGATGTCTATCCTGTTTCGCAGCTCGCCAATAAGAGTAAGCGGGGTAAGTACGAGTTCTTTTGCTATCTCGGGAGTTATAATTTCCGCTGGAGTGTTATTGATCCTGACCTTCCCCGTGCCTTTTGCGATTGTAGCCACGGCGCGGCTTGACTTGCGCTGGCCAGGATAAAGTTCGACCTTGTTTGTCAAATTCCTTTCCACCCTATCTGCTTTGCAACGTCGCCTACGGAGATATAATATGATTCGGGCTTGGTAATCTTCGAGTCCTCGAATGACTCCATCTTGGAGCTTTTTATCTCCTCGGGTACCCCTATGTACACCCGGAGCCTTTTGTGGGCTTCAACGCCGCTTGTTTTGCGCTTTGGAACCATTCCTCTCACCATTTTTGTAAGCATGGTATCAGGCCGGCGAGGATGGAACGGACCATGAATGGGGTTAGTCACCGAGTTTATTTCCAGGTGCTCTTTGTACAGTTCGATTGTTTTGTAGCGGTTTCCAGAAAGCATTGCCTTCTCTGCGTTTACGATAGCGACCCTGTTTCCATTAAGCAACAATTTGGAAACATGCGAACACATCCTGCCTGCGATGCAATTTGTTGCGTCAACAACTATCAACTGTCTCTGTCCGCCTGCAGGCTTGCTTGCGCCCGACTTTTTGTCAGCCAATTATCCTCACTCCCTTCCCATCAGGGTTTGTCTTTACCAACTGTTCAAAATTAATGACTCGGCCGCCTGCCTCGACAATCTTTTTTGCGGCTACTTCGGACATTGAGAATGAACACACGGTCAATTTGTGGTCCATGCTGCCTGTGCCGAGTACTTTGCCCCCAATTACAACTGTCTCTCCGTCTTTTGTTATTTGGGACAGACGACCCAGGTTTACCTCTCTCCTGTTGTTCTTTGGTCCAGAAATTTCCCGCTCGAGCGCCTTCCAGATAGGAGACTTGCTTTTCTTGTAAGCGTTACGCAGTGTCCACACGGAATTATCAACAAGCGTATTAAACGCCATCATTGTTACGCAAAACCATACTCGGAAGTCCCCAAATAAATGTATGTACCTAGGCGCTCTTTGGAACTTTGAGCGAGCCCATGGTTTGCTTGAATTCCTTGACCTTTGAAATTAGTCTGTCACAAGCAAGCATCAATATGTCCTCAGCAGCGATGGAACCGTTGGATTCGATGGTCAGTATTATCTCATTCTCGTCAGCCCCGTCTTTGACAATTGCTGCCGCTGTGGGCTGCCACTTTGCATGGTCTTTGCCAATCCCAAGCCTTGCGTAGGCTTCAAACTTTAGCTTCTGGCTAGGTGCCAGGACGACTATTGGGATGTCCCTGCTAACGGGCTTTACCTGTTCGTCTTCAGAGACAAGCTCGCCGGAACTTACAACCCGGCTCTTGTCGCTAGCTTCGGCGTCTACAACCAAGAGAACGCGGCATTTGCTACAGCCAAGAGTGCTCTTGCAGTCGCAGTCGTGAGGCATTACGAATCTTGAAGGATCGGTCTTTAGAGGTATGAGTCCGAGCCGGTGGGCCAGCGCCTCATCGTGCATAACCGAAGAATTTTCAAGAATTACAACGTCGTCAATGGCAAGGGTAGGTACCTCGCTGATTGCAAGTCGGCGTAGCGAGTTTACGTACTGCCGAGGAGTATTGGTAAACTTTAACGTGATCTTTTCATCCGACTTTTCGATAACTTCGATAGACGGCGAGGCCACTAATCGTAAAAAATCCGCAAACGCCTTAAATATCTACCGAAGGCGGCCGGAAATCTGAAAAAAGTGTCAGGGACCCCCCTTTCTGGGATTGTATGCCTCAGAACGCCCCATGACATGCATAAATACCACAAGATAGACCTGATCATATCGATCAAATGACCGAAACCAAGTTTACGATCGTCAGGCTGGTACTTGACGGCGACAAGTTTGAGCTTTTGGTCAAGCCTGACCCCGCGCTGGAGTACAAGACGGGAAAAAGGACCGACATCTCAAGCGTGCTTGTCTCAGACGAGATTTACTCCGATGCCAACAAAGGTTCCAGGGCATCTACAGAGAAGCTCGCAAAGCATTTTCGAACTACAGATTCGACGGAAATTGCCAAACAAATTATCGCCCAGGGCGATCTTAACCTTACGACGGACCAGAGGCGCAAGATGGTTGAGGAAAAAAGAAAGCAGATAGTGCAGCTGATAAACCGCAGTTTCGTCGACCCGAAAACCCATTTGCCGCACCCCGTCGTCAGAATTGAAGCCGCGATGGACGAGGCACGGGTGAACGTTGATCCCTTCAAGAAGGCGGAAGAACAAGCAAAGGCCGTCGTGGAAAGCCTCAGAAAGATCCTGCCTCTAAAGTCAGAAATCCTCCGCCTTACGGTGACCGTTCCAGCACAGTACGGAGCGCAATCCTATCCGGTCTTGAAATCATCAGGCGACTTCAAGGGAGAAGAATGGCTTGCCGACGGATCCCTTCGCGTTGTCGTTGAAGTCAACGCGGGTCTAAAGGGAGCTTTTCTGGACCGCCTGGGTTCGGTTACCAAAGGCTCGGCCCAGGTAAAGGAAGGCTAGGGTCTAAAAATTCCTGGCTTTGGCACAGCTGGCAGGCGGTTCAAGTGAGTGGCCGGCGCTGGTGTCTCAAGTGCGTCGGGAGAATTCCGGAATTTAATTGCCTATAAATATAAGTCGCCTTTTACTTATCTGCGAAAGGCGAAAAAAAGAATGCAAGGCTTGACTTTGGAAGAGGATTTGAGATTGGCGGTGAACTTTAATGCATGAGCTAAGGCGAAGATACGTTATACCCGGTGACAAGATAGTTGAAGGGAACTTTAGGCCCGTAATGAATGTGGTGCGCTCCGGCAATTCCCTTATTGCGACAAGGATAGGGATTGCAGAAACTGGCAGAGACGGCGTCAAGGTCATTCCCCTTTCGGGCGTCTATATTCCCCGCGTAAATGACCTCGTGATCGGCAAGATCGTCGACCACTCGTCACTTTCGTGGGAAGTGGATATCAACTCGTGCTTTTCCGCACACCTGCCGGCTCAGGACGTTTTTGGAAGAGACTTCTCTCCTGCTCGCGACGATATGTCGAAACACTTGGCCATTGGCGACATGATAACTGCGCGCATCATGGCTTTTGATCGTACCCGCGACCCAATGCTTACTGTCCAGGACAGGGACTTGGGCAAGATTCCACGAGGAGAACTGCTCAAGATATCGGCCACCAGGGTTCCCCGCCTTATCGGGAAACGCGGATCTATGATACAGACAATTGAGCAGGCGACTCAGACCCGAGTCCTTATCGGCCAGAATGGAATAGTGGTCGTTACTGGACGGGATCCGGAGGGTGTGAAGCTGGCGGTCAGGGCGATAAGGATGGTAGAAGAGGAAGCGCATACTGCAAACCTTACGCAGAGAATCAAGGTACTTCTGAACGTTCCAGATGCGCCACAGGAACAGGCGCCTTCTGCGCCAAAGCCGGAGGAAGTCGAGGCTTCGCTTGACGAAGTTGAAGAAGAATTGGAGGTAGAAGAAGAGAAATGACTCAAACGAGAAATCTTATTGACGAGAATGGAAAGAGGACTGACGGAAGGACCATCAATGAGCTGAGGAACGTAAAGATCACAGTGGGTGCTGTCAAGAATGCCGACGGCTCCGCGTACATCGAATTTGGGAAGAACAAGATAATCGTGGCAGTTTACGGCCCGCGAGAGGTGCATCCAAAACACATGGCTTTGCCAGACAGGTGTGTTCTCCGGTGCAGGTACCACATGTCGCCCTTCTCGACCGATACCCGCAAAAACCCGGCGCCCTCCCGTAGAGAAGTGGAAATTTCCAAGGTCATGAGGGAGTCTCTGGAGCCAGCACTCATGCTTGAAGATTATCCCCGTGCGGCTATTGACGTGTATGTCGAAGTACTTCAATCAGACGGAGGCTCGCGCTGTGCAGGGATTACCGCCGCTTCAGTCGCCCTTGCAGATGCGGGTATCAACATGAAAGACCTGGTCGCGGCATGTGCTGCTGGCAAGGTTGACGAAAAGATTGTTCTGGACATAAACGACACCGAGGACAAGGAGGGAGGTGCGGATATGCCTGTTGCTTACATGCCTAGGCTTGACCAGGTTACTCTGTTGCAGCTCGATGGGAGACTGACTCCAGATCAGTTCAGCGAATGTCTGGACAAGGCTGTGGAGGGCTGCAAGATGGTATACGAAATCCAGAGGCAGGCAATCATGCAAAAGTACTTTGGCAACGAGCTTGAGGCTAAGGAGGAAGTTCAGTAAGAATGAGTTCTTCAAAACGCTCCACCATTATTGTAGAGCACCTGCGCAGGCAGCAGATGGCGGATTCGATTTCCAGGGGCAAGCGGCTCGACGGAAGAGAATTTGACGAAATGAGGCCTCTTGAAATTGAACTTGATGTCATAAAGAAGGCAAATGGTTCAGCACGGGTTAGGCTAGGTGACAGCGAAGTTATCGCCGGCGTCAAGGTCGAGACAGGAGAGCCATTCGAGGGTCTCGAAGACAAGGGCGCTCTCATTGTATCGGCAGAAGTGCTGCCAACAGCCTCGCCTCACGTGGAACCGGGTCCTCCTGACGAAGAAGTAGTCGAATTGGCCAGGGTAGTCGACAGGGGAGTTAGGGAATCAGAAATGATAGACCTTTCGCAGCTGGTGCTTATCTCAGGCAAGGTCGTCTACACCATATTTGTCGATTGTAGCGTCATCAACGCAGATGGAAACCTCTTTGATGCAACTTCATATGCCACCGTTGCGGCGTTATTGAGTGCAAAGCTGCCGATACTGGAAATGCAGGGCGACAAGGTAGTTGACACGGGTTCGACCCGAGACATGCCAATTACCTCAATTCCCATTTCAATCACGTCAATAAGGCTGGGCGAGGTTGTCCTTGTCGATCCGAGTGCAGAAGAAGAGGCCTGCATGGACGCCCGCATCACCCTTACATCCACGGAGGATGGATTCTGTGCGGTCCAGAAGGGCTTTGCAGGTGCTTTTACAATCGAGCAGATAAAGAAGGCGTCATCCGTCGCAAAGAATAAAGGCGAGGCTATCAGGGCAAGACTAAAGGAGTTGACCGGCAAGAATGGTTAAGAAGACTTCGACGAACCTGAAGGGCCTTGGCGTCAAGTTCGGAGCCACGGTCCGGAAGAGGTATGGCAAGGTATACAGGACGCTACACAAAAAGCGAAGATGCCCCTCGTGTGGTTCGCAACGCTTTGGCAGGATAGCCTCGGGAATCTGGATGTGTCCAAAGTGCAGCTTCAAGATTGCATCCGGCGCGTATGACGTTGACGTTGAAAAATTGCACGGCTAGAATCGTAATTCGGTTTCAGACCCCGCTCCACGCCAGGGCTGTTTATCTGGCAATGGAGCCGGAGACCCGATCGATTGATTCCGGCTCCCACCCTTCACTTACCATAAGATCAAACATCGTTTCGTTTGAGCTGGAATCTGGCGACTTGGCGGCCGTCAGGGCCAGCCTGAATTCATTTGTTCGCCTGGCAGATTCCGCATACCGCTGTCTGAAGGCATCGGAAGGCACAGGGCGCAGGCGTCGTGCCTCTCAGGCATAAATTTATGTTAGCGATGACGCTATTTTTTGTAAAATGAGTGAACAAGAACTGCCGCCTTGGCTGAGAGAGCAGGTATCCCGGCTCCAGCAACTTCAGCAAAACTTGCAGGCGATTATGATGCAGAAGCAGCAACTTGAGGTTGAGACCGTCGAGACGGATCGGGCTCTGGAGGAGCTCAAGAAGGCGGGGGCGGATGATACTATTTTCAAAAATGCAGGCTCGATTTTGATTAAGGCTCGTAAAGAGGATGTTGTGAAGGAACTTGAGGAGAAGAAGGAGCTTTCTAACACGCGGCTTTTGGTTCTTCAAAAGCAGGAGACGCGGGTAAAGGAGAACTTGAAGGAAGTCGAGACCAAGATAAATGAAATGATAAGAGGAATGCAGGGGGCTGGCTCTGGACCGGGCAGCTCCATGATGGGGCCTCCAGGTAGCCAAAAACCGCGCGGAGAATAGAGCTCTCCGCTGCAAGACTGCGCAGGTCCCCGATCGCAATTGACTGAGCAAACCAGGCGCCCAAGAATAATTGTTGACGAGCGCGAAAGGAACAGCCAAATTCCTTCAATTCTGCGTGATTCCGGGGCCGCAGTCGAGTTCGCGCAGCTTGCCGTGGGCGACTACATACTTTCTCCCGAGATAGCAGTGGAGCGCAAGACCGTTAACGACTTGATAAACTCGGTCTATGACGGCAGACTTTTCATTCAGTGCTCCGAACTGGCGCAACACTTCAAACAGCCCCTTGTACTCGTCGAGGGCTACATTGAGGACCTGGAATATATCGCAGAGGATCAACATGCCAAGCTCGACGATAAAAAGAAAAGAGTCCTTGCAGAGCGTCTGCCACTTGCTTATGATTCGCTTGCAGAAGTGGCGCTCGATTACCGGATGTCCATTATTCACGCGTCCTCGCCCGACCATGCAGCCCGGCTCATAATGGCGCTTGCGAACAAGGGTTTGAGAGGAGGGCTTCCATCGGGCCCTCTCTTACGCAAGATAAGAAAAGATAATCCGCTCCTCGTACAGCAGCTATCCATCCTTGCCTCGGTGCCGGGCATCGGCGACAAGTTGGCTGGCAGGATGCTCCGGAAGTTCAAGACCCCAAGACGGGCGCTTCATGCGAGCGCAGCGGAAATGGCAACCATCCCGGGCTTTGGCCTTGCTCGGGCCGAGCGGGTAAGAAAAATACTCGATAGCAGCGCAGACGATGCCTCTGCGCCCGCTATGCAAAGCAAGCTGTTCTCCGAATGGCTGGAAGACTTGCACAAGTCCTGACCGTCAGGACGGGCGAGATTTCCCGAGGGCGCCGCCCGACTTTTTGTATTTTCGCCGCAGCCTGTTGCCGCACTGGGGACATTCGGCCAGGTTTGGACTGAATCCCTTGCTGCAGCCGCTGCAGTAGGCCGAATAATTTCTGGCTTCCCTTATCCCCTTGCCTGCTGACGAGAGGACTTTGATCCCGGCGGATATTCCGACGTTTGAGACCGCATAATCGTCGCTTGCAAGCACCAAGCCGCGCTCGAGGGCGAGAGCTAGGATTGAAATATCAGCATCAGAGAGCCTCGAACGGTCGCCGGTCCGTGTGCTCAGGGCATCGACCTTGTCGAGGTAGCCCTTGCTCGGCTCCAGGACCACCAGAAGACGCGAGTCCGTTAATGCCTCAATGGCTCCAAGCGACTGTTTTATGTGGCGCACCTCGGAGAGGATCTCGGTTGTGGTGTAGAATTCCGCGACGGAGCCTGAAAGAAACGGGATGCCGGCATAAAAGGCGCTTGCGTCAAGCGCGATTTTCTGCCGGGTCTCAGAATCCGAGCTTGGCAAGCTGCCTCATGCCCTTCTTTCTAAGCCGCATAAAGTGCGCATCGTGTGCAAACCTGGAAATGCGGATCTCCTCGCCTGCTGGTGCGTGAAAGATTTCCTGTCCATCAATTACTATCTGCGAGTCGTGGTTACTCGTAATGACAATTTCCTCGACCGGTATAACAAGCTGCGGCATGCGGTTGACCGGGGCTATCGGACTTGCAATAAGGCAGTTCATTCCTTCATGCAGCACAGGTCCCCCTATTGAGAAGGAGTGGCCGGTTGAACCGGTGGGAGTCGAGACCACGATGCCGTCCATCCGCTGCCTGATTTCATCTCCCATGAGCCTTATTGACAGGACCGGCGTTCGGATGAGGTTCGTCCGAGTGACCAGTATGTCATTTAACGCTGGCGGAAAAACTTGCGACCCAACTGAAGCCTGAATCCTTATCCTTGATTCGATAAAACACTTGCCTGAGAGAAGGGACTGCACTGCGCCTTCGAGAAGGGGGGTGTCGACCTCCGACAGGATTCCCCTGTGACCCCCGATATTCATGCTCATTAACGGGACTTCAAGGGGAGACAGGCGAAAGGCGCGAAGAGTCGTCCCGTCGCCACCAATAGCAACCACAAGGTCGACTTTCAGGCTTTTGAGCTCCTCGACCTTGACGGGAATTCCGCCTTCAAGACGCAGCGGCTCGAGCAAGAAAATCTTGGTACCGCTTTTTGCAAGCAGCTGGGCCACTTTTGCTGCAGCGGACTCTGCTTCAGAATTGTGAAGCTTTGTCACAATGGCGGCTGATCGTATCTTGCTTGGCATGGGGTGCTACCGATATTGATTGGGCAGTCATTAAATGCCTTTTGCAGATGCATGAAGCTGCAAGGAATTGTCCAGTGCGGGTTTCTTGCTCTCAAATCGAAAAGCATTAAACACACCATTGCGTACAAGCCGATAGGATGTCTCCCTACTCGCATCCAGAAGTGCTGTGCGAAACGGACTGGGTTGCAAACAACCTTTCGAACAAGAACATAGTCATTGCAGAAGTCGACTACGACCCTGAAAACGCTTACAAGCAGGGGCATCTGCCGGGCGCCCACCTCATCTGGTGGAGGAGGGACATCAACGATCCGGTCAGGCGGGACATCCTGAGCAAGCAGCAGTTTGAAGCGCTTATGAGCAGAATAGGCGCCACGCCAGAAACAGAACTCGTGCTGTACGGCGACTTTAACAACTGGTTTGCAGCTTTTGCCTTTTGGGTTTTCCAGTACTATGGGCACGGCAAAATTAGAATCATGAACGGCGGCAGGAAAAAATGGGAATTAGAAAAGCGGTCTTACACAAAGGACGAACCAGCGTCGCAGCCGTCGCACTATGTTTCCAGACCACCCGACGAGGGAGTCAGAGCCTACATGTTTGACGTCCGTCGAGCAATCGACAGGGCAGAGCAGTCCGTTCTGGTTGACGTAAGGTCTCCGAAGGAATTTTCCGGCGAGATAACTGCGCCTCCGGAATATCCGATGGAACACGCGCAGAGAGGAGGACATATTCCCGGCGCAAAGAACATCCCGTGGGCACAGGCGGTCAGGGAGACTGACGGCACTTTCAAGAGTCCAGAGGAGCTCAGAGCGCTCTATGAGGGAAAGGGCGTCACCCCAGACAAGCATGTAATTTGCTATTGTAGGATTGGCGAGCGTTCGTCGCACTCTTGGTTTGTCCTAAAGTACTTGCTCGGATACCCTTCCGTCCAGAACTATGACGGCTCTTGGACAGAATGGGGCAACATGATAGGAAATCCGATAGAAAAGTAACGACAACCGCATGCAAGGAGAACTCTCAGCCCCGGGAAATTCGATACAAAGATAAGTGATAGGGTCTAAAACCTCTTGGATTGAACGAAGCGGCACTGGCAAAAAAGGGCCAGTTCTATTTTATCTACGACCTGCCGGACAGTTTTGTCCTTGAGGACAAGACGAAGAGGGGTCTTGAGGTCCGCGAACGCTCGGTCGATGATAAATACGGAGTCGAAGCTGACAAGGGCATGATCCACGACATGGACGGGATAGGACACAAGGTTGGCATCCGCTGGTACTTTCCAAAGAATCATCACTCGCTGGAAGACGTAGAGAAGGCGGCCGGCATCATGGAGTCCAGGTACAAGGCAATCAGGGAGATGACGTGCCCTGATGATGACTAGCGTATGATCGAAAGCCTTTTAGGAGATTTTGCTTCGTACCCAAGCTGACCACCTATCATGTCTGCCTTGCTAAAGGATAGAGTATGGACGATGCTCTCCGAGGTTGCGAAGCGGGGTGTTTATCCTCTTCACGGCAACAAGCTGGGCATTTTCAGGATGCCTATCGATATCACAGACCGCGCTGATTTTTCGACCATCATGAATGAACTTCGAAGCTCGGGCTTCAAGATGGACACCCATGCTGACAGGATTTACGTTACCTACAAGTGGACTGAAAAGGGGATTGACAACGTTACAGGCAAGGACCTTTCCGCGGATCTGGATGTGACGGTTGAAATAGTCACCGGAGAGGTTGTGGACTTGATTTATCAGATACGCCAGATTGAGTACTTTGGTGATCCTTATTGGATAAAGAACTACAGGCAGAAGGCGGAACATAATGCCAAGATGGTAATCGATACCATCATACGCAATACAAAGGTTGGCGATAAACTCATTGCGCATTATCAAAAGGCAGAAAAGCTATCGGCAGAGGCTGCGATAAAGAAACTTGAACAGGTAGCTCCTTTGGCAAAGAATCCAAAGCCAAGGAGCGCGACTGCGCCTCCTCCGGCAGCGGCTGCTCCCAAACCGGCGGCCCCAAGTCCGCCGCGAATGGTCGCCCAGGCAGCGTCTGCAGGCGGCAATACGACCGTCTCACTCACCGGCTCCGGCTCTGGCTATTCCAAGGTGGACGGCCCGATTGACGTCAAGTTCAAGGACAAGCGCCAGTCGGCAGGCACGTTCCAGGGAATAAAGGTGTGGGGCCCGGTTG